>NZ_JBYCKY010000894.1:0-6364 GCF_057473605.1 Mycobacterium sp. TH-M82
AAGATGTTGTCGTAGGAGTGGTTCTCCATCATGCACATCACGACGTGCTCGATCTGGGGCAGGGCGTGCGTTCCTGGAGGCAGGTCGGGGAACGGACGCGATCCTGCAGAGCGCAGCGTGGTCTTGCCCAACACGGCCAGCGCCTCCTCCTCCTGTGCGCTCGAAGGTCCGGTGGGTAACGGCGGCCTGGCCGGTTGGGAGGCCGGGCGAGCGCCCGCGACTGCACCGGCGGTTACCCCCGCGGCCATCGCGCCGGCACCCGCGGCGAGGAATCTCCTCCTGGTCAGTCCGTCTACCCGGCGCGACCGCCGGACGGGTCTCTCGGAGGAACTTGTCCCGGCGCCGCCGGCAGACCCGACGCCATCCATGGACAGAGGATCTAGTACCTGCACACCACGGGCAAGGAGCCACGCCGTTCGGATCGGATCTCGTGACGTCCGTGCAATGGTTGGACAACTCCGCAGGCGGCCGTGTTCGACCTGCCGCGGTCGGTCTCAGCTGCCGGGCCGGCCTTGCTGGCCGGCCGCGCCGTCGGTGCCCGTCCCGAGGGCCTTGCCGCCGGTGCCACCGGCGCCGCCGGCGGCACCGGTGCCCGCGCCGTCGCCACCGTTGCCGCCATTACCGCCGTCGCCGACATTGCCGACCGAGCCGCCGTCGCCGCCGTCGCCGCCGGCCCCGCCGTTGCCGCCGGAGAAGCGCCCGGCGCCGCCGGCGCCGCCGTCGCCGCCGTTGCCGACCGGCCCGCCGTTGCCACCGTTGCCGCCGCCGGCGCCATCCGGGCTGGAGCTGCCCGCGACGGAGCCGATGCCATTGCCGCCGTCGCCGCCGTCGCCGCCGGAGCCTGCGGTGCCGATCGCGCCATCCAGGCCTGACGCCGCGCCGATACCGCCGACACCGCGGGCGCCACCGTCGCCCACGTCACCGCCGTTGCCACCGTTACCACCGGTACCGACGCCACTGTTGCCGATGATGCCGTCGCCGCCATTGCCGCCGTTACCGGCCGTTCCGCCGACCCCGCCGTCGCCGCCGGCTCCGCCGAGACCCTGGGTGCCCGAGCCGCCGGCGGCCACACCGCCGCCGGCCCCGCCGTCGCCGCCACCGCCGCCGAACGCGCCGTTGCCGCCGTTGCCGCCGGTGCCGCCGTCACCGGTGACGGGGTCGGCCGTGCCGCCGTTACCCCCATGACCGCCGGTCCCGCCGGCCCCGCCGCCGCCGCCGATGCCGCCGGAACCACCGGTGCCATTCGTGGTCGCGCCGCCAGCACCGCCGGCACCACCCTCGCCGCCCAGGCCGCCAACGCCGGCGTCGCCGCCGTCCCCGTTGAGCACACCAGCCAGACCGGCCGCGCCGTCCACACCGCCACCGCCGACACCGCCTGCACCACCGACCCCGCCATCGCCGCCGGCACCGCCATCGCCGGTTAGCGATGTGCTGGCACCACCAGCGCCACCCTCGCCGCCGTCGCCGCCGATGCCTCCGGTGCCGCCGACACCGTCGGCCCCCGTGACACCGTTCAGCGACCGGCCGCCGGCACCGCCGACACCACCCTCACCGCCCTGGCCGCCGTCACCTCCGGTGCCGCCGGCACCACCCTGAACATCGGCCACACCGGCGGTGCCGGCCCCGCCGGCGCCACCCGCACCACCAGCACCGCCATTGCCGCCCGCGCCGCCGTCGCCGAATCGTGACGAACTGAGGCCGCCGGCGCCGCCGGCGCCGCCGGCTGCGCCATCACCCCCGCTAGCTCCGGCGCCACCCGCACCGCCGGCGCCCCCGTCACCACCGGCACCGCCGGCTCCCCCGTTGCCGAACAACGAGCCAGTCGCGGCACCACCGGCACCGCCGGTGCCGCCGTCAGTACCGACAGCTCCGACGCCACCGGCACCGCCGGCACCGCCGTTGCCCATGAACGACCCGCCGGCGCCACCCGCACCGCCGGCACCGCCATCGGTACCGCCGGCGCCACCGGCACCGCCATCGCCGAACCCGCCGGCAGCCCCGCCGGCCCCACCGGCGCCGTCGCCGAACCCGGCGCCACCGGCACCGCCATCGCCGAACCACAACCCACCCGCACCGCCGGCACCCCCGGTGGGGTCGCCGGCGGTGCCGTCTGCACCCGGGGCGCCGTTTCCGATGAGATACTGCCCGGCCAGATCGTTGACGAAACCGTCGACCAGCTTGCCCGGGCCACTGTCGATCCAGCTCTCGACAACGTGGTGAACCGGCTGGTAGAAGAACTGGTCGACCGTCGCGGCGGTATCGGCCGGATCAGCGGCAGCCGACCAACTCAGATCCGGCTGGAGAGCCTGGCCCGGGTCGGCGAACGTCCAGCTGCCGGGGTCGAGAAGGTCGAGGATCCAATCCCACGGGTCGGAGCGCGCGACAGCTGCGGCCAGCGGGGTCATTCCGAACGCCACAAGAGCACCTGCAGCTGTGCCGGCACCGATAACGCGGGTGTTGCCGGTGCGGGAGCGGGTTCGTCCCGCAGCGCGGTTCGTGCCACCCATCCGTCAGACCTCCCCAGTGTCACTTGGTGATGCCCGGTAGCACGACCGTAGCTGGCTGGGGGCGCTCGCGCGTGCCATCGCCACGCAGTGATTGGTTATCGTGCGACAGTGCTATCGCCTTCTCTGGCCGACCGTGCCGCACCTCTACGTGGCCCAAGGCGAGGAGCGTTGTGAACACCGTCGACGTCGCTGTGTTGGTATTCGAGGGGCGGCGCGCACCTCGTTCGCTGACCGGCCTCACCGTGCGGTCCGGCGATGAGCCCGCCGAGATCGACACCGTGGTCGGGGCGTGTCGCCGGGTGATTGTGGTGGGCGGCGCCGCGAACCTGGCGACGGTGCTGACCCGCATGTTGCGTGCCGACCGACTCGACGTCGAGGTCGGCTACGTGCCAAACCGGTGGACGGCTCGCCGGGCCCGGCACAGCGGGCCGCGGCGGGTTCCCCTCATCCGCGACGAGACCGGCCGGGTGATCGTCGGCACGGGCCAGTGGCTCCCGCCCGATGCCGCCGGGGCCGTGCACGGCGAGGCGGTGGTGGACGACACCGTGCTGTTCGACGGCGACGCAGCCGGTGTACGAATCGAGCCGACGCCGACGCAGCCCGGCCTGCGCGCCGCCGTGGTGTCCGCGACCGGGCGGACCGGGCGCTGGGTGTTCGGGCGGGCGGCTCAGCTGGGCGCCACGGGTGCGGTGGTTGTCCGCGACGGAATCCCCGCCCCGCGGCCGGTACGACGGTCGACGTTCTACCGGCACACCGAGGGCTGGCTGCTGGTGGGTTAACGAGACACCCACGAGCCGGCCGGATCTCGTCCGGTAGTTTTCAGGCGGTGGACATCCGCTCGCTGCACAACCAATCCGTGCGGCCCAGCCCGATCTTTCTGGCTATCGTGGCGTTGACCGGCCTGGGCGGGGTGCTGGCCTGGCTGGCTGATGCCGGCAGGGGTGACATTGGCCCCTTTGCCTACCTGGCGGTGTTCGTCTTCGTGGTTTCGGGGTGGACGGTGTCGTTGTGCCTGCACGAGTTCGCCCACGCGTTCACCGCATGGCGATTCGGCGACTCGGGTGTCGAGATGCGCGGCTACCTGACCCTGAACCCGCTGCGCTACAGCCACCCGCTGCTGTCGCTGGGCCTGCCGATGCTGTTCGTCGCGCTGGGCGGGATCGGCCTGCCCGGCGGGGCGGTGTATGTGCAAACGTCGTTCATGACGCCGGTCCGGCGCACCGTGGTCAATCTGACCGGCCCGACGGCCAACCTGGTGCTGGCCGTGCTGCTACTGGGCGCGACCCGCATCTGCTTTGACCCAGCGCACACCGTGTTCTGGTCCGGGGTGGCATTCCTGGCCTTTTTGCAGGTCACCGCGCTGGCGCTGAACCTGCTGCCGGTGCCGGGCCTGGACGGCTACAGCGCGCTGGAACCGCACCTGAGCCCGCACACCCAGCGTGCGCTGGAGCCGGCCAAAGCGTGGGGGCTGCTGGCGCTGGTGGTGTTGTTGATCTCCCCGGCGCTCAACCGCTGGTTCTTTTCGATCGTGCTGTGGTTCTTCGACTTGTCCGGGGTTCCGCGCCAGCTCGCATTCTGGGGCATGGCGCTGACCCGGTTCTGGAGCGCCTGGTTCTGACCCAGCCGCGCCCGCCAGGCTCGGGGACTATCGAGCTATAACTCCGGCCGGATAGCAGCCAGAATAAGGACACCCTGGTCTGTCCAGCTGGCGCCCTCGGCGGTTCGCGCACTCGATCGCCTACCACACAAAGCCGCCGCTGCCATCGTCGAATTCATCACCGGCATATTGCCAGCCGACCCGTACCGGTTGTCGAAGCCGCTGCGCTTCGAGTTCGCGGGAGGGCGCGTGGCACGCCGCCGGAACTACCGCGTCACGTTTCGCGTACTCACGGACGACCGGGAGCTCTATCTAGGTCGCATCGAACACCGCGCGCATGCTTATCGCCACACATGATCGCGGCGGCTGACCGCAGACTCGATCCCTGCCACGCTTTGTCAGTAAGCTGCCAACTACCGCCAGCCCATCCCCAGAGCGCGAGGACAGCAGCCAGTCATGCCGAACCCATCGGAGCCCGAGCGCGACGACACGCCAAACCAGCCCGGGCCAGCTCGCGATGCCGAGACGAGCGAAACCGCCGGCGCCGACGCGCCCGCCGCCGAACAGCAGACCCCGCATCTCGACGAACAGGCCACCGACACCTATCCCGTCGTGGCCGCCGACGACGCCGACACCACCACCGCCACCGAGGTTTTCACCACCACAGCACCCGGAGCACCGGCCACCGCGGCCGAACCCCAGCCCGGGATTCCGGGGCAGACGCCACCTGAGCGCCGATTCACCGCGCCGGGCTTCGATGCCGGGCGGACCCAGGTCATACAGGCTGTGCCGGAACCGCCCACGGAGGCCTTCCCCACCCAACCGGCTGAACGGGCGACATCGGGGAAAGCTCCGCCGCAACTCATCCCGCCCCACCTGGCACGCAAGCTGCCGGCATCGGTGTCACGCAGCTGGGGTTGGGTGCTGGCGTTCGCCCTGATCATCTTGACGCTGGCGGCCATCGCGGTGCTGGGCACGATCTGGCTGACCCATAGCGGTGCCCCGAAGGTGTCACAGGAGGATCGGGTCCGTACCGCGATCCAGAACTTCGACATAGCGGTGCAAAACGGCGATCTGGCCACGCTGCGCAGCATCACCTGCGGTTCGTTCCGCGACAGTTACGTCAACTACAACGAGCAGGCTTGGGACGACACTCACCGCCGCGTAGCGGCGGCCAAGCAGTATCCGGTGGTGACCAGCATCGACGAGGTTGTGGTCAACGGCGACCACGCCGAGGCCAACGTCACAGCGTTCATGGCCTACGCGCCGGAGGTGCGGTCGACCCGCAGCTTCGACCTGCAGTACCGCGACGACCAGTGGAAGATCTGCCAATCCCAGGCAGGTTAGCCCAGCGACTTACCGACGCAGTGCAGGTCGTTGCAGGCTTCGATCACCCGCTCAGTCATCGATGCTTCGGCCTTCTTCAAGTAGCCGCGGGGGTCGTAGCTCTTCTTGTCGCCGACCTCGCCGTCGACTTTGAGCACCCCGTCGTAGTTGGTGAACATGTGCGCCGCGACCGGACGGGTGAACGCGTATTGGGTGTCGGTGTCGACGTTCATCTTGACCACGCCGTAGCCCAGCGCCTCCTCGATCTTGGACTTCTCCGAGCCGGAGCCGCCGTGGAACACGAAATCGAACGGCTTCGATCCTTCGGGTAGGCCAAGTTTGACGGCCGCTTCCCGCTGGCCCTCGGCCAGCACCTCCGGCCGCAGCTTGACGTTGCCGGGCTTGTAGACGCCGTGGACGTTGCCGAAAGTTGCGGCCAGCAGGTACTTGCCGTGCTCGCCGGTGCCCAGCGCATCGAGGGTCTTCTCGAAATCCGCCGGTGTGGAGTAGAGCTTCTCGTTCATCTCGCCCACGACACCGTCCTCCTCGCCACCGACCACGCCGATCTCGATCTCCAGAACGATCTTGGCGGCCGCCGCCGCTTTGAGCAGGTCCCGGGCGATGGCGAGGTTCTCATCGATCGGTATCGCCGAGCCGTCCCACATGTGCGACTGAAATAGCGGCTCCTTGCCCGCCGAAACGCGTTCGGACGAGATAGCCAGCAGCGGGCGGACGTAGCCGTCCAGCTTGTCCTTCTGACAGTGGTCGGTGTGCAGCGCCACGTTGATCGAGTACTTGGCCGCGACGACATGGGCGAACCCAGCCAACGCCACCGCCCCGGTCACCATGTCCTTCACCCCGAGCCCGGAGGCGAACTCCGCTCCGCCGGTAGAGAATTGGATGATGCCGTCGCTGCCGGCGTCGGCGAAGCCTT
>NZ_JBYCKY010000895.1:0-5881 GCF_057473605.1 Mycobacterium sp. TH-M82
GGCCGTCGAGAAGGCCGGGACCCAGGATGTGCGGGCCATCGTGTTGACCGGCCAGGGCACCGTCTTCTGTGCCGGTGCCGACCTCTCCGGTGACGCGTTCGCCGCCGACTACCCGGACAAGCTGATCGCATTGAACAAGGCCATCGACCAATTCCCGATGCCGGTGATCGGCGCGATCAACGGACCCGCGATCGGCGCGGGTCTGCAGTTGGCGATGATCTGCGACCTGCGGGTGGTGGCGCCCGAGGCGTTCTTCCAGTTTCCGACGGCGCAATATGGTTTGGCGCTGGATAACTGGAGCATTCGGCGGCTGTCGGCGCTGGCCGGATACGGACGTACCCGGGCGATGCTGCTGTCCGCGGAGAGGCTGAACGCCCACGAGGCGCTGCAGACGGGCATGGCCAACCGGATCGGCACCCTGACCGATGCGCAGGTGTGGGCGAAAGAGATCGCGGGCCTGGCGCCGCTGGCGCTGCAGCATGCCAAGCGTGTGCTTAACGACGACGGCGCCTACGAGGAGCAGTGGCCGATCCACAAGGAGCTGTTCGACAGGGCATGGGCCAGCCAGGACGTCATCGAAGCGCAGGTCGCCCGGGTCGAGAAACGACCGCCGAAGTTCCAGGGCGCCTAATCACCATGCTGCGGTCAGGACTGCGGCTGGCTCGGCTTGCGGCGGGTACGGTCACGCTGGCCGCCGGCGGGTGGGCGCTGCGTGCCCTGCACGGTGCGCCCGCCGCGCTGGGCGCCGGACCGGCCGTGATCCGCCCGGTGACCGACCGCTCACCCAATTCCCGCGACGGTGTCTTCGTCAACATCGACCCGGCGTCGATGCGCAAGCTCAGCAACGAGGAACTGCGGTTCGTGCTGTGGGAGTTGATCCGTGGACGCGCCGCAACCCGACCTGCCGCCCCGATCCCGCTGGGCGCAGCAGAGGTCTCCGGCGGCCCCGGACCGCTGGCGGTCAGCTGGCTTGGCCACTCCACGACACTGATCGAGATCGACGGCTACCGGGTGCTCACCGACCCGGTGTGGGGTGACCGCTGCTCCCCGTCCGACCGCGTCGGACCGGGGCGGCTGCATCCGCCGCCGGTGCAACTGGACATGCTTGGCGCCCTGGATGCGATCGTCGTCAGCCACGATCACTACGACCATCTCGACATCGCCACCGTCGTCGCACTGGCCCGCACGCAACGGGCTCCGTTCCTGGTCCCCCTGGGTGTCGGTGCGCACCTGCGCAGCTGGGGCGTCCCCGAGCAGCGCGTCGTCGAACTCGACTGGAACGAATGTGCCCGCGTCGGCGAGCTGACTCTGGCCTGCACCCCGGCCCGGCATTTCTCCGGGCGTTTCCTGACCCGCAACATCACCCTGTGGGCATCGTGGGCGATCATCGGCCCCGGCCATCGGGTGTACTTCGCCGGCGACACCGGCTACACCAGGAGTTTTCGCCAGATCGGCTCGGACTACGGCCCGTTCGACGTGACGCTGATGCCCGTCGGCGCCTACAACGCGGCCTGGCCGGACGTTCACATGAATCCGGAAGAGGCGGTCCGGGCGCACCTGGACGTCAACTACGCCGACGGCGCTCACGCCCGCGGGTCGGGACTGCTCGTGCCGATCCACTGGTGCACCTTCCGGCTGGCCCCACACCCGTGGGCCGAACCCGTCGAGCGGCTGCTCGCCGCAGCCGACGCCGCCGACGTGGCGGTTGCGGTGCCCAGGCCCGGCGAACGTGTGTTGCCGACGGCAACCACCGAACCCGACCCGTGGTGGCGGCGGTGACCACCTCGCCGGCCGCCGGGCTCAGCGACGCCGAAGTCGCCCAGCGGGTGGCCGGCGGCAAGACCAACGATGTCCCGGTCCGCGTCGCACGCAGTGTGCGCGAGATCATCCGGGCGAACGTCTTCACCCGGATCAACGCCATCTTGGGTGTGCTGCTGGTCATCGTGCTGGCCACCGGCTCGCTGATCAACGGGATGTTCGGTCTGCTGATCATCGCCAACAGCGTCATCGGCATGATCCAGGAGATCCGGGCCAAGCAGACGCTGGACCGACTCGCCATCATCGGGCAGGCGAAACCTTTGGTGCGCAGGCAATCCGGAACCCGGCCACTGCCATCAGGCGAGGTGGTGCTCGACGACATCATCGAACTCGGGCCCGGTGACCAGATTGTGGTCGACGGCGACGTCGTCGAGGAATCCGATCTTGAGGTCGACGAGTCCCTACTTACCGGTGAAGCCGACCCCATCGCGAAAGACACTGGTGAGCAAGTGATGTCGGGCAGCTTCGTGGTCGCCGGCACTGGCGCCTATCGCGCGACCAAGGTGGGACGTCAGGCCTACGCTGCGCAGTTGACCGGCGAGGCCAGCAAGTTCACCCTGGTCAAGTCCGAGCTGCGCACCGGTATCGACAAACTCCTGGCGTTCATCACCTATCTGCTGGTCCCGGCCGGCGTGCTGATCGTCTACACCCAGCTGTTCACCACCGATGTGGGCTGGCGGGCGTCGGTCCTGGCGATGGTCGGCGCACTGGTGCCGATGGTTCCCGAGGGGCTGGTGCTGATGACGTCGGTCGCGTTCGCGGTCGGCGTCATCCGGCTCGGGCAGCGGCAGTGCCTGGTGCAGGAGTTGCCCGCAATCGAGGGGCTGGCCCGCGTCGACGTGGTTTGCGCGGACAAGACCGGCACCCTGACCGAAAGCGGCATGCGGGTGTACCGCGTCGCGGAAGTCGCCGTCGCCGGCCAGCACGGCCAGCACGGCGGGCACGCAGTTGCGGATGTGCTGGCGGCGCTGGCCGCTGACGACGCCCGGCCCAACGCCAGCATGCAGGCGATCCGCGAGGCCTTCAATACTCCACCGGGCTGGGCCGCGACCGCAACCGCGCCGTTCAAATCGGCGACCAAATGGAGCGGCGTCTCCTACGGCGAGCACGGCAACTGGGTGATCGGGGCGCCGGATGTGTTGCTTGACCCGGCGTCGGCCACTGCGCAGCAGGCCGAGCGGATCGGCGCGCAGGGGCTGCGGGTGCTGCTGCTGGGCGCCGGCGAACAAGTGGTCGATCACCCGGATGCACCCGGGCGAGTACGTCCGATCGCGCTGGTGGCGCTGGAGCAGAGGATCCGGCCCGACGCTAGGGCGACACTGGACTACTTTGCCGCGCAGGGCGTGTCGATCAAGGTGATCTCCGGCGACAACGCGGTGTCGGTGGGCGCGGTGGCGGCAAAACTCGGCTTGCCCGGTGCCGCGCTAGATGCTCGGCAGCTGCCCGCCGAGCCGTCGGAGCTCGCCGACGCGCTGGAGCGTCACGCCGCCTTCGGCCGGGTGCGCCCGGACCAGAAACGCGCCATGGTGTATGCCCTGAAGTCGCACGCACACACCGTGGCGATGACCGGCGACGGTGTCAACGACGTACTGGCACTCAAGGATGCCGACATCGGAGTCGCCATGGGTGCCGGCAGCCCTGCTGCGCGGGCAGTGGCTGCGATCGTGTTGTTGGACAACAAGTTCGCTACACTGCCCTATGTCGTGGGTGAGGGCCGCCGGGTGATCGGCAACATCGAACGGGTCTCGAATCTGTTTGTGACCAAAACGGTTTACTCGGTGCTGCTGGCCCTGCTGGTGGGCTGCGTCGGGTTGGCTTCTGTGCTGTTCGGGGTGAAGCCTCTGCTGTATCCGTTCCAGCCTATCCACGTCACCATCGCTGCCTGGTTCACCATCGGCATCCCGTCCTTCATCTTGTCGCTCGCCCCTAACAACGAGCGGGCCCATTCCGGGTTCGTCCGGCGGGTGATGACGGCTTCGCTGCCGAACGGGCTTGTCGTCGGCATCGCCACCTTCGCCTGCTACCTGGTGACCTATCGCGGCAGTGAGGCCACCCCGGTCCAGCAGATCCAGGCATCAACCGCGGCGTTGATCACGCTGCTGGTGACGGCGGGCTGGGTGCTGTCCGTGGTGGCGCGTCCCTACCAGTGGTGGCGGTTGGCGCTGGTGGTTGCCTGCGGTGCAGCGTATGTGGTGATCTTCTCCATCCCGCTGGCCCGGGAGAAGTTCATGCTGGACCCGTCTGATGTCGCGGTGACGGCGGTGGCACTGGGCATCGGGGTGCTCGGCGCCGCCGTCATCGAGGCGCTGTGGTGGTTGCAGGGCGCCTTTTTCGGTGATCGACCCAATTTGTGGGGAACGGCCTCCAGCGGCCACAATGACCGATCGGCAGGGTCGGTGAGCGGAAAGGACGGGCTCATGGGAATGCTGGACGAGGTCAGGGGCCTGCTGTCACGAGAACCCGACAAGATGCCGGAAGTGGCGAAGGGCGCGGCGAAAAAGGCCGTGGGTGAGCGCGACGAGAGTAACCGGTAGAACCAGCCGATGGCGAAGCTCTCCGGATCTATCGACGTGCCGCTGCCTCCTGAAGAGGCCTGGCTGCACGCCTCCGATCTATCCCGCTACCAGGAGTGGCTGACCATCCACCGGGTGTGGCGCAGCAAGCTGCCCGAAGAACTCGGCAAAGGCGCGGTCATCGAGTCGATCGTCGAGGTCAAGGGCATGCCCAACCGCATCAAATGGACCATAGTGCACTACAAACCGCCGATGGCCATGACGCTCAACGGCAACGGCGTGGGCGGGGTCAAGGTCAAGTTGTTGGCCAAGGTCACGCCCAAGGACGAGGGGTCGGTGGTCAGTTTCGACGTGCACCTGGGTGGCCCGGCGCTGTTCGGCCCGATCGGTATGCTGGTGGCCGCGGCACTGCGCAGCGACATCCGGGAGTCGCTGCAGCGTTTCGTCACGGTGTTCACATGACCCGGTTGCATCCCGGTTGGCTCGTCGCGCTGTTCGCCGCTGTCCTGTCGATCAGCGCCTGGCTGCCCTGGCTGACCACCACGGCAGACGGCGGCGGCTACGCCAACGCCATCGGCGGCAGTGTCGGCAGCCTGCGGCCTGCGCCCGGCTTCGGTGTGGGCCAGTTGGTCGTCTTGTTGGCCTCCGCTCTGCTGGTAGCAGGTGCGATGGTCGGCCGTGGCTTGTCTGTGAAGCTGGCATCGGTTGCCGCGCTGGTTATTTCGCTGCTCATCGTGGCGCTGGCGATCTGGTACTACCACGTCAACATCGTTGCACCGGTCGCCGCCGGCTACGGTCTCTACGTCGGGTTCGCCGGTGCGGCCGGTGCAGTGGGTTGTTCCGCTTGGGCCCTGGCTTTAATCGTGGCCGGCGAGAGCTCCGCGCGACAACCCGCTTCTACGTATCAGCCGTAACCGGTTACCGAGCAATCATCATCGGCGCAGCCTGTCCGGGCACAGCTCCGACTGCGCGGCCTGAATCTGGACGTCAGCGGCCTCGGGGCTGTAGAAGAACGTGTTGGTGAGCTCGCGGACAAGATCCTGCCAGGTGGCGCGCGTCGCCAGCCTGCCGCAGATGTAGTGGCCCGTCGTCAGGCGAACGTTGTCTGTTTGCGGTATGGACACACCCGACTGGTTGAGTTTTGAAAGGTAGCTGTTGTCGTCTGCGTGCGCCTGTGCCGAGGCCGCAACGACCGCGACGGCAACCATCGCAGCGGTAGCGAGCAGTGCGTGCCTCATCATGTCGAACTTTACCTTTGCTCGAGTCCGCGAACGCCGGCAGGAGCCTCCGAAGATGACAACACAGCAGTTGAGAGACTCTAAACTACCCGTACTGCGTACGTGCATAGAACCCTGACGGGAGGGCCGCCCATGACGAGCCGTAGATTGCCGCCGCTCAGCGTTGTGCCGCTGGCGGTCACCGGGGCCGTCGTGGTCGGCGTGTCGTCGACCGCCACCCCGGTGATGCCGCTACAGGCGAAAACGGTGCTGGCGGACTTCAAGTTGGCCGACGCCGAGACCGTGGGGCTTGTTATGGGCGGCAGCGGCACG
>NZ_JBYCKY010000896.1:0-9366 GCF_057473605.1 Mycobacterium sp. TH-M82
CCGGTGGGGCCGGTGGGCCGGCCGGAATGATCGGCAATGGCGGTGTCGGCGGCGACGGCGGCGCCGGCGCCGACGGAGGTGCCGGTGGAACCGGCGGCTGGCTGATGGGTAACGGCGGCAACGGCGGCTGGGGCGGCGACGGACTGGACGCGGCCGACGGTCCGGCAACCGACGGCGGCGCCGGTGGCGTCGGCGGGGCCAGCATCTCGGTGTTCGGTGCCGGCGGCACCGGCGGCGACGGCGGCGACGGCGGCTGGAGCTATGGCGCGGGCGCCGGCGGTCACGGCGGCGACGCCGGGGCCGGCGGAGACGCGGTGATGGGTTTCGGCGGTCACGGTGGTGCAGGCGGTTGGGGCGGCAACGGCGGCGGGGGCACCGACGCCCACCCCGGTGGCGGCCCGGGTGGGGCCGGCGGTGCCGGCGGTGGCGGCGGTGCCGTGGCGTTCATGGGTTTCGCCGGCGTCGGCGGCGCCGGCGGAGACGGCGGCCAGGGCGGTGCCGGGTTGGCGGGCGCCGTCGACGGCAACGGCGGCCCCGGTGGCCAGGGCGGCGACGGTGGCGCCGGTGCCGTCGGCGGTGACCCCGGCCTCGGCGGTGTCGGCGGCAACGGTGGTGCCGGTGGGGCCGCCGGCTCCGCCATGGCCACCGCCGGCACCGGGGGCGACGGCGGCACCGGCGGTGACGGCATGGCGGGCCACGCCGCCAGCGGCGCCGGCGGCAACGGCGGTGTCGGCGGCACCGGCGGTGCCGGAGGCCCGGGCACGGCCGCCCACCCCGCCGGCGGCACCGGCGGCGCCGGCGGAACGGGCGGCACCGGCGGCAACGGGGCTATCGGGGGCGACGGCGGCACCGGCGGTGACGGCGGCCTAGGCGGAGCCGGCGAGCCGGGCAGCGCCGACGGGACGACCGGCCCGGGCGGTGACGGTGGCGACGGTGGCAACGGAAGCCCCACGGCCGGCAAAGGCGGCGACGGCGGCCACGGTGTGCCCGACGGCAAGGCCGGGAACGCCGGAGCAACTGCTGTGCCGTAACGCGGTTCGGATTGTCGGGGGCTTCGGTGTCAGCTGTGCTGTTCGGCTTCTCGAGCCGTGCCGGGCCGCTCCGGATCCCAGGTGCGCGGCAGCAGCGGCGCGGTCGGCCCGGCACCGTCTGCTTTGTCTCCGCCGTCGGCCAGGGTTTTCAACCCGCTGGCCCCAGCTACCCCGGTGGCCCCAGCGACCCCCTCCTTGCCTGCCGCGCCGGGGAAACCCATCGGCCCGCCACCCTGCCCCGACGCGACCACCGGCGCCGCGGGCGCGACGCCGGCCAGGCCGGCGGCTGCTGGATCCCCTTCTTGGTCGGAGTCCAGGTATTCGTAGCGGTAGCTGCGATCGATCCGTCCCGACCGCCGACGCCGCCGATGCGCAACTTCCCGGGTGGCTGTGCTGGTTGCCGCGGCTGCGGCGAGATCCGGCTGTGCAGCCTTCCGTTCGGCGCGCACGCTCATCGTCGAGCCGAATCCGGTGCCGGGGCCGCCGCCCACCAGGTAGGGGTAGACGACACCGCCAGTACTCTCGGCGCCCACCACCTCCGGCGGCGGCCCCGGCGGGGCGGCGGGCGCGGAGCCCGGGGCGGCCGTGGCCGCCGGTGCCAGGGCGGCCGCCGATGCCGTACCGGGCAGGCCGGGAGCTGCGGCGACTCCGGTGACCGGCGTTGCCGCCGGGGCCATCGTTTCCGGGATGGCCGGCACCGGGGCGGGGATCTGCGACAAGCCCGCCAGCCCGGACAGCCCCGCGAGGCCGCTCGCGGACGCGGCAGGAAACACCAGGCCGATCGAGGCCTCCGCCAACGACGTCAGCGGCTGCGAGAGCCCCAGGATCGCTTCGCCTGCCCAGTGCGGGGCAAGGGTCCACAGCACCGGATCGCTCAACAACTTGGTTATCGCCCCGGACGGATTCGACCCGAAGTTGGCCAGGTCGCCCTGAACGGCGTTGGCGATTTCGTCTATCCGGGTCTCCCACCAGCTCAGTTTCCAGACGTTCCCGCTGTCCTGGTTACTCGGGGCGGTTGGGCGGTGGTGGTGGTCGCTATGCGGGGGGATGTTGGCTTGCAGGATCGGCGGAGCCGGGGTGGTTTGCGGCGTCGATGCCACCGCGGAGGTCGACACCGTTTGGTAGGTCGCCATGGTGATGGCCGCCTGGATCCACATCCGCACGTAGTCGGCCTCGTTCAGCGCGATCGGGACGGTGTTGACCCCGAAGAAGTTCGTCGCCACCAGCACCGCGTGAACGGCATGGTTGGTGGCCAGCTCGGCCAGGGTCGGCATCGCGGCCAGCGCCGCGGTGTAGGCCCCGGCCACCGTCTCATGGCGGGCGGCCGCTGCTGTGCTGTCGACGCTGGCCCGCATCAGCCACGCCAGATACGGCACATTCGCCGCCACATACGACTCGGCGCTGGGCCCTTGCCACACCCCGGCCTGCACCGCCGACAGCAGCGCGCTGAGCTCGTCGGCGACCGCTGCGTATTCGGCGCTCAACGCGGCCCACTTGCCCGCCGCCGCCAGCAACGGCCCGGGCCCCGGACCACTGCTCAACAGCGCCGAATACACCTCCGGCGGCGAAGCCATCCAGATTGACTCCGTCGTCACCAGGGCGCCCTCCCTGGGTAGCCAAGTACCCGATCAACCGCAAATTCAGATGATCCATATGATATTACCCAGGCATGCGGATGTCAGTAATCTACTCATCCGCATTTGAGCATGTGGATTAGGTGCAGATGTCAGCGGTCGGACAGCCGGACCAGGAAGCCACTCACGACCAGGGTCCGGGCCAGCTCCGTCTGCTGGGCCGCAGTGAGCCCGGGCAGGTCGCACACCCGAAACGGTTCGGTGCTTCGCGACAGAAACCGCAACGCGGCCTCGTGGTCGGCACCGGCACTGATCAGCAATTGAGCGAACTGCAGGGCAACGCCGCCGGGAACAGTCGTCACCCGTGAATACAGCGGCTGATGCTTAGCCACCAGAGTCTGTCCGTCGATTCCGGCGGCATTCGAGGTCTGTCGGATCGGTGGGCATCGGCCGCGCCGGACCAGGAGATCCTCCAGCGCGCCGAGGCCTTCCGCGATGGCACCCGGATCCTCGGCAATCCGGAGCGCGTCGTGCACGACGCCGCCCAGGCCCGCACGGATCTCGAGGTCGTCCAGATAGCGCGGCGGCAGCCGGGTGTGGATGCGGTCGTCGCGCAAACTCAACAGATGCAGCGCATGGGTGACCAGGGTGAGCACCGTCGGCACATGGATTCCGACGGTCAGGTGCACCGATGGCTGCGCGGTTGTCTCGGCAGCGTGTATTTTGCCGCGCGGCAAGTACAGCACGTCGCCGGCGTCCAGGCACAGGTCGGTTGGCTCGGTTGGCTCGGTTGGCACCGGCAGGTCGTCGGCGGCGACCTCCCGCCGGCGCTGCATCTGATGCGGCGGCACAGCGGCGTCGCCGTAGAAATGCCAGGTCTTGGATCCGTGGATCTGCAGGATCAGCACGTCGTGGTGGTCGTAGTGGGGAAGGAAGCCCGTCGATCCCGATGGCGTGATGTAGGCGTTGACCTGCGTCGGGAAGTTCAGTTCGACCTCGATGGCGTGCGACAGCGAGGTGATGGTTCCGACATAGCGCTCGAGATTGTCGAGGACGATGGTGTAGCCGTCGGCGAAGTCGTGGCGGACCCGGGCGAGGTCGAGGCTGCCGTCGGTGAGCCGGTAGCTGTCGGGCTCCTGGTGCTCGTTCCCCCGCACCAGCCGCACCGCAGCCGGTTGCGGCTGCAGCTGTTCCAAGAGTTGATCAGCCGCCGGCGGTCCGGGCAACAGTCTGTCGAAGTAGTCGGGATCGCGGCGCGTGACGTGGTAGTGCGATACCGCCCAGATGTCGTCGAGGAAGGCCTGCACCGACAGCGGCGCCAGCAACCAGGCCAGTGAGAACTGCGCAACCGCCCTCCCTGCCGGCAGACCGCCCTGGGCAGTTCGGCCCTTGCTGCAGTCGGCCGGCGTTTGGGGAGACTGCATGGTCAGCGGGCTTTCGTCAGCAGTACTGCCTGCTCGAACGGCAGCCGTGCGAAGATCGAACGCCAGCCCGTCGCCACATACGGTGCCGCTTCCGCCCTGGTCATCACCCTCGGTTCGGTGACGGCGAAGGTTCTGCCGTAGCGCCGCAGCCGTCCGCCACCCGCCGCGGTGATGTTCTTCAGCCAGTCGCGGTTCGGGCCGTAGGTCAGCAGGATCGCCACCCCGTCGTCGGTGCTGAACACACTCAGCGGAGTGCGATAGACCCTGCCGGAGCGGCGACCGACGTGCTCGAGGATCCCGAACGTCGGCAACCAGCCGGCCCACAGCCGCTGAATCGGGTTGGTGACATGCCGGTTGAACCGGGCCAGCCATTGTGGTAATTGCATGCCTGCCATCCAACCCGCGGAGGCGGCTCTGACTCAAGTCTCCCGGGCTGGAACACTGGGAGGCATGCCGAGCATCGACCAGGCGACCCGCAGCGCACGCACCTCCGCGGCGCTGTTCGATGCCGCTTGTGCGGTCATCCCCGGCGGAGTGAACTCGCCGGCGCGCGCGTTCACATCGGTTGGTGGCACACCGCGTTTCATCACCGAAGCACACGGCTGCTGGCTCACCGACGCCGACGGCAACCGCTACGTCGACCTGGTCTGTTCGTGGGGGCCGATGATCCTCGGCCACGCCCACCCGGCGGTGGTGGAGGCCGTCCGGCAAGCGGCCGGCGCCGGCCTGTCTTTCGGGGCGCCGACGGTGGCCGAAACCGAATTGGCGGCCGAGATCATCGCCCGGGTGCCGCCGGTGGGCAAGGTCCGGTTGGTCAACTCCGGGACCGAGGCGACCATGAGCGCGTTGCGGCTGGCCCGCGGCTTCACCGGCCGGGCCAAGGTCGTCAAGTTCTCCGGCTGTTACCACGGCCACGTCGACGCGCTGCTTGCCGGCGCCGGTTCCGGGGTGGCCACCCTCGGCCTGCCGTCGTCACCGGGTGTCACCGGCGCGACCGCCGCCGACACTATTGTGTTGCCCTACAACGACATCGGCAGTGTCGCAGGCGTATTCGCCCGATTTGGCGAGCAGATCGCCGCGGTCATCACCGAGACCAGCCCCGGCAACATGGGCGTGGTGCCGCCCGCGCCGGGCTACAACGCCGCACTGCGGGCGATCACTGCCGAGCACGGCGCGCTGCTTATTTCCGACGAGGTGATGACCGGTTTCCGGGTCAGTGCCAGCGGCTGGTACGGAATCGATCCGGTGGCCGCGGACCTGTTCACCTTCGGCAAGGTGATCAGCGGCGGGCTGCCGGCCGCGGCGTTCGGCGGACGTACCGAGGTGATGGACCGGCTGGCGCCGCTGGGGCCGGTGTATCAGGCCGGCACGCTGTCCGGAAACCCGGTAGCCACCGCGGCCGGGCTGGCCACGCTTCGTGCCGCCGGCGCCGACGTCTACGCCGCCCTGGACGCCAATGCCGACCTGCTGGCGGATCTGCTGTCGCAGGAGTTGACGGCCGCCGGTGTGCCGCATCAGATTCCACGGGCAGGAAACATGCTGAGCGTGTTCTTCGCCGAGCGGCCCGTCACCGATTTCGACGCCGCCCGTGCCAGCCAGACCTGGCGGTACCCGGCATTTTTCCACGCGCTGCTCGACGCGGGCGTGTACCCGCCGTGCAGCGCGTTCGAAACATGGTTCGTCTCTAACGCCCTCACCGGGGAGGCCTTCGACCGGATCGCCGAGGCGCTGCCCGGAGCCGCTCGAGCCGCCGCCTCCGCCCGGGAGAGCAAGCCCTGATGGCCGAGCAGACCCGCGTCCACCTGGTGCGCCACGGCGAGGTGGACAACCCGGACGGCATCCTGTACGGGCGACTGCCCGGGTTTTCATTGTCTGCCACTGGCAGAGCGCAGGCTGCCGCCGTCGCCGACGCGCTGGCCGACCGGGATATCGTCGCGGTGATCGCCTCCCCGCTGCAGCGCGCCCAGGAGACCGCGGCACCGATCGCCGTGCGGCACAATCTGGCGGTCGACACCGACGTCGACCTAATCGAATCTACCAATGTGTTTGAAGGCAAACGCGTTTCGGTCGGCGACGGGGTGTGGCGCGATCCGCGGGTGTGGTGGTATCTGCGTAACCCGTTTACCCCGTCATGGGGTGAGCCCTACACCCGGATCGCGGCGCGGATGGCGACCGCGGTGGACAAGGCGCGCGCCCGCGCAGCGGGGCGTGAGGCGGTCTGCGTCAGCCACCAGCTGCCGGTGTGGACGCTGCGGCTGTATCTGACCGGCAGGCGGCTCTGGCACTACCCGCGACGGCGCCAGTGCGCGGTGGCGTCGGTGACGTCGTTGACCTACGACGACGACCGATTGGTCGGCGTCGAATACCGTGTCCCGGCAGGCGGTTGACGATGCGGACGCCGGTGATGGTCGGGGCAGTGTGCTCCGCATTGACAGCGCTGATCGCCTGCTGTGCCGGCTGTTCAGTCGGCGACGACGCCGTCACCCGCGGCGGCGGCACGTTCGAGTTCGTCGCTCCCGGCGGCAAGACCGACATCTTCTACGACCCGCCCGACGCCCGCGGCCGCCCCAGCGCGGTGAGCGGCCCCGACCTGATGGACCCGGCACACACCCTGAGCGTGGACGGTTTCGCCGGCCAGGTCGTCGTTCTCAACGTCTGGGGGCAGTGGTGCGGGCCGTGTCGCACCGAGATCGGCGAGCTGCAGAAGGTTTACGAGGACACTCGCGCCGACGGGGTGGCCTTCCTGGGCGTCGACGTCCGTGACTACGACCCGCAGGCTCCGCAGGACTTCGTCAAAGACCGGCATGTGACCTACCCGTCGATCTACGACCCGGCGATGCGAACCATGATCGCGTTCGGCGGCAAGTATCCTTCCTCGGTCATTCCGGCCACCCTGGTGCTGGACCGGCAGCATCGGGTCGCTGCGGTGTTCTTGCGCGAACTGCTCGCCGACGACTTGCAACCGGTGGTGCAGCGGCTGGCCGCCGAACACGGTGCCGGCGAGCCGGTTCCGCCTGGGCCCCAATGACCGGGTTCGCCGGGATCACTGGGTTCACTGGGGTCACGCAGACCGCCGCGTCCGGACCGCTGCTGTTGGCCCTGGCGGTGTCGGCGCTGGCCGGTTTGGTGTCGTTCGCCTCCCCGTGCGTGGTGCCGCTGGTGCCGGGCTACCTGTCGTATCTGGCCGCTGTGGTGGGCGGCGTCGGGGCCGACGAACAGCAGCGCCCGGTCGCGGTCAAGGCGCCGCGCACCGCCAGGTGGCGGATTGCCGGGTCGGCGGCGCTGTTCGTCGCCGGGTTCACCGCGGTGTTCGTGCTCGGCACCGTCGCGGTGCTCGGCATGACCACAACATTGATCGCCAATCAGGTGCTGCTGCAACGGGTCGGCGGTGCGCTGACCATCGTGATGGGGCTGGTGTTCGTGGGCTTTGTCCCAGCTCTGCAGCGGCAGGTCCGGTTCAGCCCACGGCAGTTGTCCACGGTGGCCGGTGCGCCGCTGCTGGGTGCGGTGTTCGCGCTGGGCTGGACCCCGTGCTTGGGGCCGACGCTGACCGGGGTGATCGCCGTTGCGTCCGCCACCGACGGCGCCAGTGTGGGTCGCGGTGTGGTGTTGGTGATCGCCTACTGCCTGGGCCTGGGCATCCCGTTCGTGGCGCTGGCGTTCGGGTCGGCGGCCGCGGTGACCGGGCTGGGCTGGCTGCGCCGGCACACCCGGGCCATCCAGATCTTCGGCGGTGTGTTGCTGGTCGCCGTCGGTGCCGCACTCGTCACCGGCGGGTGGGGACACTTCATCTCCTGGCTGCAGGCCGCGTTCGTCGCCGACGTGAGGCTTCCGGTTTAATGGCGCGAGCATGCACAGACTCGCACTCGCGAGGCCCGCGACGTGCGAGTCTGTGCATGCTCGCGGCCAGAATCCGCAACCTCTGGCGGGCGCTGACCTCGATGGGCACCGCGCTGGTGCTGCTGTTCCTGCTCGCCCTGGGCGCCATCCCCGGCGCGCTTCTGCCGCACCGCAACCAAAAACCCCGCAAGGTGGGCGAAAACATTGGGGTGCAACCCGGGTTCGGTCCCGGGCTGGGTCGGGTGCAGGCGTTCGACGTGTTCGCCAGCTTCTGGTTCACCGCCATCTACGTGCTGCTGTTCGTGTCCCTGGTCGGTTGCCTGGTGCCGCGGACCGTTGAGCACCTGCGCAGCCTGCGCGCTACGCCGGTGCCGGTCCCCCGCAACCTGGTCCGGCTGCCCAAGCACACAGGCGGCCAATTCGTCGGCGAGCCAACGGCACTCGCGACGATGATGGCCGGGCGGCTGCGCGGCTGGCGCCGCGTCATTCGGGCCAGGTCGCAGTGGGCTGACGACGGCGCCACGGAGGTGTCCGCCGAGAAAGGTTATCTGCGCGAATTCGGCAACCTGGTCTTTCATTTCGCGCTGCTCGGCCTGCTGGCCGCGGTGGCGGCCGGCAAGATGCTCGGCTATGAGGGCAACGTGGTGGTGATCGCCGACGGCGGCCCCGGCTTCTGTTCGGCCTCCCCGGCCGCGTTCGACTCGTTTCGCGCCGGCACCATCGTCGACGGCACCTCGCTGCACCCGATGTGCATCCGGGTCAACGACTTCACCGCGGACTACCTGTCGTCCGGGCTGGCCACCTCGTATGTGGCGAACATCGACTATCAAACCGGAGATGACCTGGCCGGCGATGCCGGGCAGGCGCGCTGGCGGCCGTACCGGCTGACGGTCAACCACCCCCTCCGGACCGGAGGCGACCGGGTGTATCTGCAGGGCCACGGCTACGCACCCACCTTCACCGTGACCTTTGCGGACGGGCAGACCCGCACGGCGACGGTGCAGTGGCGACCGGACAACCCGTTGACGCTGCTGTCGTCGGGTGCGGTGCGCATCGACCCGCCCGCCGGCCTGTACCCCGATCCCGCTGAACGCCGCAGACACCAGATCGCCATTCAGGGCTTGTTCGCGCCGACCGAACAACTCGACGACACCCTGCTGTCGTCGGCGTTTCCCACGCTGGACAAACCCGCCGTGGCTGTCGACATCTTCCGCGGCGACACCGGGCTGGACAGCGGGCGGCCGCAGCTGCTGTTCAGCCTGGACTCCCGGCTGATCCACCAGGGCCGGCTGGTCAAGGTGCGCCGGGTCAACCTTCGGACAGGTGAGCAGGTTCGCCTCGACGACGGCACCACGGTGCGTTTCGACGGCGCCGTACCGTTCATCAACGTCCAGGTATCGCACGACCCCGGCCAGGTCTGGGTGCTGGTGTTCGCCATGACGATGATGGCCGGGCTGGTGGTGTCGCTGGTGGTGCGCCGGCGCCGGGTGTGGATCC
>NZ_JBYCKY010000897.1:0-7492 GCF_057473605.1 Mycobacterium sp. TH-M82
ACGCCATCTCGGCGTTCTGGGACAAGGCGATCGCTCCGACCGACAGGATCGAGTTCAACTTCGTCGACAGCTTCTGCTGCGGCAACGAGGAAGCCAATGTCGGTTCGATCGTGATCACCATGGGCGGTTACCAGGTCACCACCGAGGGTGTATTCACCTATCGGGTGAACGACGACGGCAAGCTGGCGGCGCTGCGCGCCTACTGGGAGGCCGACCGCACCACCGCGACGGCGCGCCCGGCCTGACCGGCCACGGCCGGGTCATCGGAACGCCCGGGTTGGGCGAGGCGATCGGTCATACCGGCTTCAGCCCGGCGCGGTAGCGGTCGGCCAGATCCTGGTAGAACTTCGGGTTCACCTTCACCCACATCTCGGCGCTGCTGCCGGCGATCGGACCCTTGACCGTGGCCGGCGCCCCGATCACCAGCACCTCATCGGGAATCTGGGTGCCCGGAAGCACCAGCGCACCGGCCGCCACCATGCTGCGCGCACCGATCACCGCACCGTCGAGCACCGTGGCGTGATTGGCGATCAGCGCCTCGGCCCCGACGTGTGCGCCGTGGATGAGGCACATGTGGGCCACTGTGGCGCCCGGGCCGATATCAACCGGGACCCCCGGCGGTACGTGCAGCACCGATCCGTCCTGCACGTTGGCGCCCTGCCGCACGATGATCGGCGCATCGTCCGCGCGCAGCACCGCGTTGAACCACACCGACGCGCCCGCCTCGACGGTGACGTCGCCGATCAGGGTGGCGGTCGGCGCGATGAACGCGCCCTCGTCGACCGTCGGCGATCGGCCTTGGAAGGAAAACAGTTGCATTCACCAGATATATACCGGCGGCCATTGCGCACAGCACCTGACCCGCGATCATTGCGCGGCACCGGGCAAAACTGTAACGTGTTCTAGTTAGAATACGTGAGTGGAGGTACCGGGTTATGAGCGACTCTGCCAGCGTCGGCATCCGCGAAATCGACACCGGCACATTGCCGACCAGATACGCGCGCGGCTGGCACTGCGTCGGCGTGGCGAATGACTTCCGGGACGGCAAACCCCACGCCCTGCACGCATTCGGCACCAAACTCGTGGTTTTCGCCGACTCGCATGGGGATCTGCACGTCCTCGACGGATACTGTCGGCACATGGGCGGCGACCTGACTCAGGGCACCATCAAGGGCGACGCGGTGGCCTGCCCGTTCCACGACTGGCGCTGGGGCGGCGACGGCCGGTGCAAGCTGGTGCCCTACTCCAAGCGGACCCCGCGTGCGGCCCGCACCCGCTCCTGGCCCACCGACGTGCGCGGCGGCCTGCTGTTCGTCTGGCACGACCACGAGGGCAACCCGCCGCAACCCGAGGTCCGCATCCCCGAGATCCCGGAGGCCTCCAGCGACCAGTGGACCGATTGGCGGTGGAACAGCATGGAGATCAACTCCAACTGCCGAGACATCATCGACAACGTCACCGACTTCGCGCACTTCTTCTACATCCACTTCGGCCTGCCGACCTATTTCAAAAACGTGTTCGAGGGCCACGTCGCCTCCCAATACCTGCACAACATCGGCCGTCCCGACATCGAGGGCCTGGGAACCAGCTACGGTTCAGCCGAACTCGATTCGGAAGCTTCGTACTTCGGGCCGTCGTTCATGATCAACTGGCTGCACAACAGCTATAGCGGGTACCGGGCCGAGTCCATCCTGATCAACTGCCACTACCCGGTGACCCAGGACAAGTTCGTCCTGCAGTGGGGGGTGATCGTCGAAAAGCCCAAGGGCCTCGACGACGCGACAACCGACAAACTCGCCGATGCGATGACCGACGGTGTCAGCAAGGGCTTTCTGCAGGACGTCGAGATCTGGCAGCACAAGACCCGCATCGACAATCCGCTGCTGGTCGAGGAGGACGGTGCGGTCTACCAGCTACGCCGCTGGTATTCGCAGTTTTTTGTGGATGCGGCCGGCGTCACACCGGAGATGACGGATCGCTTCGAGCTCGAGGTGGACCCGACCGCAGCCAACGAGAAATGGCGCGCCGAGGTCGATGCGAACCTCAAGCGTAAGGCTGAGCAGGGTTCGGCGTGAACTCCAACGGGGGGCCAGCGCCGGACGTCGAGGAGATGGCTCGTTCGATGCTGTTCCTGTACGGAGCACACGATGACCATTCCGATGAGCCGGGTGGTGGCCCCTGGTCGAAGGCACCGGATTTCAGTGACGATCCGACGCGGGCGGCGGCCATTGCCGAGGCGAGCCGCCGGGATCGCGAGCACTACCTCAACGCCGGGCTGGTGCAAGTCGACTGCCGGTTCTGCCATGCCAACGTCGCCGTCAAGAAGGTTGCGCTGGGATACACTGCGGTGCAGTGGAATTTCGATGCGATGCGGCGCTGCGCGTACTTTGCCGAACTGCGTGCCGAAGGCGCGGACAGCAGCCGCGCCCACTCCTGCCCGAGACTCACCGACAGCATCAAGCACGCTGGCCTGAAGGAGTGAGCTTGCCTGGCCGCGAGCATGCACAAACTCGCACTGCGCAGGCCTCGCACGTGCGAGTTTGTGCATGCTCGGTAGAGCCGGGTTACAGGCCGGCGAAGCAATCCCTGATCAGGTCGGCGGTAAGGCCGTAATCAGTCAGTGAATAGCGGTGTTTCGGGGTCCGAGGGCCGGTGTGGCTCTCGGCAACAGTCTCGGCCATCGCCTGACGCGTGACATCGGGGAGGGGCAGGTCGAAGTGCCGGTAGATGCCGGTCACGGTGGCCAACGGGTCGGCGACGAAGTCGGCATAGTCAACGTCGCAGAACTGCGCCGCGTCGTATTCGGCACGTTCGGCGTCGAACTTCGCCAGGCCCCGCGACCAGGTTTCGAGGGCGTCGTGACCGATCTGCGCGCCGACGAACGTGTTCGACCATCCGGCGGTGGTGTGCTCGGCCAGCGAGCACATCGACGCCATGATGGTCTCGGCCGGGCGGTGACACTGCACGACGAGCGCGTCCGGGTAGGTGGCCATCAGCGCGTCCAGTGCAAACAGATGGCTGGGGTTCTTCAGCACCCAGCGCTTTCCGGTGTCGTTCAGGCCGATCAGCTGTAAATTCTTGCGGTGCCGCCGATACGACGGTTTCCAGTCTTGGCGGGACAGCCACTGCGCATAGCTCGGTAAGTGCGCCAGGGTCTCGTATGCCACCGCGTGCAAGGTCTGGCGCAGCAACTGCCAGCACTCTTCGAGCCCGTCTGCGGTCATGAGGTGCAGTCCGGTGTAACCCGGGTTTTCGTTGTGGTGCCGGCTGAACTGGGCCTGCATCCGCCGGAATGCCGGGTTGGCGTCCCAGGTTTGCCGCGGCGGTCGCGGCTGCGGGTATTCGGCCAGCCACATCTGCAGGCCCTGGTGGGCCGGGTCGGCGCCGAGCAGCCGGTGCAGCGCGGTGGTGCCGGTGCGCGGCAGGCCGGTGACGAAGATCGGACGTTCGATGGCGACGTCGGCGTGCTGCGGGTATTGCTTCCAGCCGGCCTCGGCCAACAGCCTGGCCACCAGCGCGCCGCGCAGGTAGAACCGGTTCATCTTGCTGCCCAGTTCGGTCAGATCCGCCTCTTCCCGGTAGGACGCCAGTAACACGGCCAGCGCCTCCCGGTAGTTGTCGTCGTCGGACCCGAAATCGTCGAGGCCGACCAGCCTGGTAGCCGACGCGTGCAGGTCCTCGACGGTGCCGACGTCAGTGCGCCCCATCAGGCGTGGTACTCACCGCAGTTGATATCGAGGATCTGGCCGGTGATGCCGCTGGCCAGGTCGCTGGCCAAAAAGATGATCGCCGAAGCCACCTCGTCCTCGGTGGGTAGCCGCTTCAGGTCGGATTTCGCAGCGGTCGCGGAGTAGATCTGATCCACCGTGGTCCCGTACTTGCCGGCCTGGTGGGCGAAGTAACCTTTCAATGTCTCGCCCCAGATATAGCCGGGGGCAACCGAGTTCACCCGGATTCCGGCTTCACCGAGTTCGGTCGCCAACGACTGCGACATCGCCAGCAACGCGGACTTGGCCATCTTGTACGCGCCGTGTTTGGCATCCGAATGCCGGATCACCATGGAGTTGACGTTGACCACGGCGCCGTTGCTCTCGGCGAGGGCCGGCGTGAAGCCCTGGATCAGTCGCAGCGCTGCGAGCACGGTGAGCTCGATGGCATCGCGGATGTGTTGAAACGTGGTATCCGCCAAGGGTTTCATCGACGGCACTCGAAATGCGTTGTTGATCAACACGTCGGCCCTACCGTATTCGGAAAGCGCGGTATCGGCCAGGTTGGCCACCTGAGTCTCGTCGGTGATGTCGGTGCACACCGCAACCACACGCCGCCCGGTCTGCGCGATCTGCTTGGCCAGGCCGTCGAGCCGCTCGGAGGTGCGTGCCGCCAGCACCAGATCGGCACCGTCGGCGGCGCACCGATGCGCCAGCGTAGAGCCGAGCGCCGGCCCGACCCCGCTGATCACCACGACCTTTCCTTCCAGCATTCCGGTCATCCCTACCCCAGCATCCTGTTGGCGATTTGACTCTGTCGTTGCGCGATGCGATCCCGCCAGTCCTCCTCGGAGATCCTGTTGTGCTCGTAGTAGGGCAGCGCGGCCGGCACTGCCGCGCAGTCGACGAGTTCCACGGCGGGTCCGTCGACGTCGGTGAGCGGCCGCGACACCCGCTGCCAGCGGAACTGCAGAAAGCCGCGCCGATGGCTCAGCGTCTCGACCCAGTTGGTGACGCCGGGGTTCTTCTCGGCGACCACGATGCGGATCTTGCCATCCGGGTCGGATTGGGCCTGAGTGCCGTTCAGCGACGTCTGGTGGTTGAGGTAGTCCAGCGAGATGTACCACATGCTGCCCAGCTGGAAACCCAGGTACGGTGCGTCGGTAACCGGCAACGTGATGATGAGCGCTTGCTCGGGCCCCAGCTCGAAGTGCCCGGCCGACGAGTACTGGGTGGTCAGCCCGCCGGGGGTAAGACGAGGCGCCGCCATGGTGTTGACCGGGATGTTGAGATAGAACCATTGCGGAAACGCCAGCCAGGTCTTGACCCGGCCGATGAGTTGCTTTCCTGCTGTCGCGTAACGTCTTTCGATACGTTCCCGGTTCAACGGCGGCGGTGCGGTTCCCGCGGTGTCCAATCTGGAGATCGCGACCGTGCCACGCTGCTGCGACCAGTCACCGTAGACTTCGCGAATCACCAGCTGCGACGGCCCCCTCGGGCGGAACCGCCACTGGAAGCCACCGTCGGCGGCGATGTCGAGTTCCCGATCGTCGAAGGCAGCTTCGCTCGCCGGAACATTGTCTTCGGTGTACTCCCCGCCGAGGAGTTGGAAGCTCAGGTCGGTGGTGGTACCGCGCGTGCCGGTGACGGCGTAATCGTGCCCGGCCTGCACGCGACAGCCGAAATATAGGGTGTCGGGGTTGTCCAGACCCATCTTGGTGAACGGCCCGGTACCGGACAGCAGGAACGGGTGATCACGCTCCTGGTGAAATGCCATATGGGTGCAGGCGGCCACGCAGCCGGCCAGATACTGCAGCCCCTCCACCAGGTCGGCTTCGGTCTCGGCATGGGGTGCGGCGGCTACCAACTGCTCCGCCTCGGCGATCGCCGCGGCCAGCGGATGGGAGAACACGCCTCGACACTAGAACGCGTTCTATTTCTCGTCAATCTATCGGCGGTGGCTCGCAGCGGCTTCACCTGGCTACCACGTGCACTCGTCGGCCAGCGTGATCAACGCCTGCCGCACATTCAGGTGCCGGCCAGCGATACCCCGCTGCTGTTAGGTTCAGCATCATGACGTTGCCTGCCGTCGACCGGTTGGACTTGTCTGACCTAGTGCACCGCTACGCGGCCTACGTAGACGCGCGCCGGTTCGACGATGTCGCTGAATTGTTCACGGTGACAGCTGAACTCACCCTACCGAGACCACCCGATCACCTCGGTCCGTCAGTTCGACACAACGGCCGAGCCGAGGTTCGTGCAGCGATGGCGCCGTTGGATCGGCTCACCCGAACACATCATGCGATCGTCGGGGAGGTCTACACCGCCGCAACCTCCGGCCGCTCAGCGACGGGATCCATCGCCGGTGTCGCTCACCACTGGACAGACACCGGTGGCCAGATCACCGACGTGGTCTGGTATCTGCATTACTCCGATGAGTACCGGCGCACCGATGCCGGCTGGCGTATCGCGCGGCGGATGCTGTCCATCGATGCGATCGAGACCCTACCGGCACGTCGTGTGCACTGGTGAGTGTGCGCGTCAAAACAGAGGAAGAACGTCATGGAAAAAGTAGTGATCATCGTGCGGACCGCGAACTTCGATGAGCAATGGTGCCGTCGGATCCGCGGCCCCGTCGCTGCCGCACTGCTGAACCTGGGATTGCCCGGCCTCGCGGTGAACGTCCGCGACGAGCCGGTCCAGGAATCGCTGCTGACCCTGACGACGCTGGATCCACCTGCCGCGGCGGTGGTGTGCCTTTGGACCCAGCAGTCTTACGGCGAGCAGGTGCACGCGGCCGTAGCGTTGCTCGAGGCCGAAGCTGATGCGGTGGCAGCCTATTTGGTGACCGAATCGATGCCGATCGCTCCTCCCGATCCGGGTGGCGGTTACCGAACACCGGGATTGGCCAACGTGGCGTTGCTGCGACGGCCCGCGGCACTCGACGAATCGACATGGCTGCACAGATGGCAGATCGGCCACACCCCGGTTGCGATCGAGACGCAGGCAACCTTCGGCTACACCCAGAACGTCGTGGTTCGGCCGCTGACCGCGAACGCACCCACTATCGACGGCATCGTCGAGGAACTGTTCCCCGAAGACGCGGTCTGGAACCCGCGCGTCTTCTACGGCGCGCGCGACGACGCGGACCTGCGGGACAGAATGACCCGAATGCTAAACAGCGTCAATGCGTTTGGAGCAAACGAGAACGTCGACACGGTACCTACCAGCCGCTATCTCTTTCGGACACCCTTCACGGCGTCCACCGGGTGAAGGGAGGAGAAGGGGAGAGATGTCACGATCACCTCAGATTTCATTTCAACTGCGTACGTTCACCGATGATCCGGACCACGTGTGGAGTTCGACTCTCGCGCTGGGGCAGGCGATGGACGCCGCGGGTGTGGACCGCGTCGTCGTCTCCGATCACGTCGCATTCGGCGAGAACCCGGACGCGTACGCCAACCCGGCGCTCGGTGGGATCGCAGGTGGCCGCCAGCCGACCGGCCCCGACGGCCAGTGGCTCGAGCCGCTGACGGTGCTCACCGCGTTGGCGGCATTGACCACCCGCATCCGGCTCGGCACCGCGGTGCTGTTGGCGGCGCTGCGCCGACCGGTGGTGCTTGCCAAGCAGGTCGCGACCCTGGACGTGCTGTCGGGCGGCCGCGTCGATCTGGGAGTGGGTGTCGGCTGGCAGCGCGAGGAGTACGAGGCGGCGGGCCTGCCATTCCGCCGCCGGGGGAGGCTGCTCGATCACACGCTGGCGGTTTGTGACGCGTTGTGGACCC
>NZ_JBYCKY010000898.1:0-3154 GCF_057473605.1 Mycobacterium sp. TH-M82
GGTATGTCGGGCTCGAAAAGCGTATAGCCACAGCGGAACTCGATACGACGGACTTTGTTAGGGCTCGGCGGATTCTGCGCCGCTGGTCGAAAACTCAGAGCTCATACCCGCTAAATGGACCGCCGACCCACCGGCCCCGCGTGGCGAAAGTCGCGGTCCGGCGCGGAGAAACTGCGGATGGTGTGCCGCGCTACCGCCGCGTCACGCGCCGAAGACAGCTCATGGGTCAGGGTCAGCTGGTCGGCGGCTTCACGATGACGAACAGCGGAACGACGCTAGGCGCGAAAGTTGCTCGCGCACTGGACATTTGGCGAAGCTGAGCGATCAGTTGCAGATACATCTGCCGGTGGCGACGTTTCTGTTCCACTTGTCGCGGTACGTCTCCATGTGACAGAAGTGGACCTTGGTGTAGTAGCGTCCGTCAGGCCCGTATGAGTGGGTGTAGCGCTTGTCAGGGCAGGTTGACGCTTCTGCTGTGGGCGCGGAAGCGGCGGTGATAGTGACTATGCCGAATAAGGGTGTGGTCAGTACGAGCGCAGTGAGCGTCATGCGGATGAGGTGTCGGAACATGCGAAGGAATTTTAGTTCGCTTAGTCAGTCAGCGGGCAAGTCGAAAACCTCGCGCATCTCGGCCAGCTTCGCTTGGTGCTCGCGGTAGGCGTCTTGTCTTTCTGCGTCGGTTGAATATGCATCGCCCCATTTGGCGAGCCACTCGGAGTAATTAGTTTCTTTATTCATGCTCGCAAGTATAGATATGAGGTCCGACAGATTCGGAAATGCGGGCGGAAACAGGGGGACGTCACACGCTGACTTGCGGGACGTGACGGCATCAGCGCAGCTCACGACAGGTGTCTCGTACACCATCCCTGTACGGATGAAAAGCGCACACCGTCGAATTCCGTGCTACGTTCTATTTGTTCACCGCGTGCAGTCATGGCGACGAACGGCGCGAATGGACAGGGCAAGAAGTTTCGGTTCTAGAGAAAGGTATGCACGTGGAGGTGCATTCATCGGGTATCTGGCTGGTGTGCAGCCAGAGCCCAAAGGAGAAGTTCGTCTACGAGGGCGAGAAGCGGACGGACCGGCCGGTGGTCGATCCGGCAACGGGTGTTCCGCAGTGGGGCACTCGGGGACTGGTTTACGTCCCTGAGCTGCGAGAATTCACAGAGGCAACGGTGTCGGTGCCGGTAACCGAAGCGGAGAAGCTGACGCCAGGAGCGATCGCGAAATTGACGGGTTCGGGGCTCATCGCGTCTCTGCGTGGAGCGGCGTTCTCAGCGATCGCAGTCAAGATCGCTGGTGTCGGCGAGGTGACGGTGCAGGCCGACCTGCGCGAACTCTTCGCGACAGGCAGCGACGAGTGACCGGGCATCCGGCCCCGACGTCGCCGGTCTTCGAGCTGCCCGACTTCACGCCGCTGATTCATGCGGTGATGAAGCTCGGGGTCCTGGCGCTGGTCGTCGGTGCGGCGGTGCTGTACGTGCAGCACCTGGTTCGTCGGGCTCCTCAGCCCGTGCGCGGCACGGCGTTGGAGCGCTTCGCGCTGGTGCTCAAGAACGGCTCGGAGGACTGGGACAACCCTTGGTGTGAACGGGGGTTGTTCCGGCGCCAAGGTGAGACGGTGACCCGGCCGAAGATCCTGCGCACGGGGGCGCGTTTCGTTGAATTCTTACCGCTTCCCGGCACGGCTGCGCTCTGGCTGCGCCAGGACACGAAGGCTGACTTGGTGCAGCTCTGCGGTAGGGCTGTCCGCGTGACGCAGACGCAGAAAGGGATCGCGGTCCAGGTCTGATCGCCCACACCTTCCCCGCCCCCCGCACAGGCAGAATTCGGCGGCGCGTGCCTGGGTCAAGGGTGCCCGTAGGGCATCGGCGGAGCCGACGCGAAAGCGCCCTTGACGCGGGCCTTGAGCGGCGTCGCAGACTGACGGCGCGGGGGGAGGGGAACCGCAACACGCGCACCCGAGGTGCGCGGAATCTTGCCCGTCCGGGCTGAGGATGGGACGCAAGTGAAAAAAAGGGCAAAGCCCCGCGCGGCCAAGTTTGGCGACTACACCGCAGCGGGGCTTCGGAAGAAGCGGTTCTTCTTTGGCGAGCATAAGGCAAGACCCGGACAACGGTCGAGCGTTGGCGCGCATCGGCTCGGTAACGGTCGCCCCGGCCGGCGCAGCGAGTGCCCCGAGTGAGGGACGAGCGAGCGGGTCGAGCGGAGCCGGCCAGGCTGCCGCCGCCGTGCCCCAGCCGGCCGCCGCGCCGGGCTTGTTATATGTGCCATATCTTGCCGCGCAACCCGGTGACCTGCGCGAAGCGCCTCGAACGGCGGGGTTCCCGTCGGGCGATCTGGTCGAGGCGGCGGCGGGCATGTTCCCCGCTGGGAAGCCTCGGAAGCGTCGAGACGGTAGGCAGTTCTGGGTGCAGGTGTCGGCGGGCACCGTCGCCCTGACGACGACGGGCAACCCGGCACCGTTCGGCGATTCGCCTGCGCGCGGCGAGGTTCACGGGTGGTCGCCTGCGAGTCGTCGGCGGATGATGCGAACGTTCGCTGAGCTGGACTTTTCGCCGATGGAGCAGCTCGGCGGGCTCCCGGCCATGGTGACGCTGACGCTGCCTGGCGACTGGCTCACGGTCGCGCCGACCGCTGCGGCGTTCAAGCGGCATTTCCTGGTGTGGCGCAAGCGATTTGAGCGCACGTGGGGGACGCCCTGGGCGGGGCTGTGGAAGCTCGAATTCCAGCGGCGAGGTGCTCCGCACCTGCACCTGTACATGGTTCTTCCGGCGGGCACCGTCGCGATTCCCGGCGACGGCGCGGCGGACTTCAAGCGCTGGCTCGGCTGGAGCTGGGCCGATGTCGTCGCGCACCCGGTCGCGGATGAGCGGCGCAAGCACCGTTTGGCAGGTACGGGCGTCGACCTGATCGCGGGCATGAAGGCCAGCGACCCGAAGCGCTTGGCGATCTACTTCAGCAAGCACTCGTCGCCGTTGAGCGGCGAGGTCAACCCGAAGGAGTACCAGCACCAGGTGCCGGACCAGTGGCGCTCGCGCCCTGGGCGGTTCTGGGGGTATGTCGGGCTCGAAAAGCGTATAGCCACAGCGGAACTCGATACGACGGACTTTGTTAGGGCTCGGCGGATTCTGCGCCGCTGGTCGAAAACTCA
>NZ_JBYCKY010000899.1:0-1112 GCF_057473605.1 Mycobacterium sp. TH-M82
CGGTCGGCTTCACACCCGAGCAACTCGAGATCGAGCTCAACTGGATCGACGAGCACATCGGCAACCATCCCTACGGCGTCGACATCGTGATCCCCAGTACATACGAGGGGATGGAGTCGCATCAGTCCGCCGAGGAACTCGCAGAGACGCTGCGGTCGATGGTGCCGCAGGGGCATCTGGATTTTGCCCGCAAGATCCTGGCCGACCACGGCGTCCCCATCGGCGACAGTGGCGAAAGCGCGCTGCGGTTGCTCGGTTGGACCGAGGCGACGGCCACCCCTCAGGTCGAGGTCGCGCTGCAGCACCCGAAGATGACGCTGATCGCCAACGCGCTCGGCACCCCGCCGTCGGACATAATCAAACACATCCACGACTGCGATCGCACAGTGGCGGCGCTGTGCGGCTCGCCGTCGCAGGCCCGCAAACACGCCGACGCCGACGTCGACATCATCATCGCCCAGGGCGGCGAGGGCGGCGGCCACTGCGGAGAGGTCGGCTCGATTGTGTTGTGGCCGCAGGTGATCAACGAGGTTGCGCCGCGGCCGGTGCTGGCGGCCGGCGGCATCGCCAGCGGCCAGCAGATCGCCGCCGCACTCGCTATGGGTGCGCAGGGCGCGTGGACGGGGTCGCAGTGGCTGATGGTCGACGAGGCATCCAACACCGCAGTCCAGCAGGCGGCCTATGCGAGGGCCAGCAGCCGCGACACGGTCCGGAGTCGTTCGTTCACCGGCAAGCCGGCCCGGATGCTGCGCAACGACTGGACCGACGCCTGGGAGCAGCCGGGTAACCCGGAACCGCTCGGCATGCCGCTGCAGTACATGGTCTCGGGCATGGCCGTCGCCGCGACCCAGAAATACCCGAACGAGACCGTCGACGTCGCGTTCAACCCGGTCGGGCAGGTGGTCGGGCAGCTTTCCAAGGTGGAGAAGACCGCGGCGGTCATCGAACGCTGGGTCGCCGAGTATCTGGAGGCGACCAACCGGCTGGAAGAGATCAACGCCGCCGCGGTCTGACCCAAACTGCACGCCGATTCTTGTCGGCGGGTCTGTCTAGTATTCGAATATGCGTTCGGGTAGTAGTCGGGAAGCGATCACCGCGGCCTTCGATGCGCT
>NZ_JBYCKY010000900.1:0-4602 GCF_057473605.1 Mycobacterium sp. TH-M82
GCCGCCGCTGGCGCCGTTGCCGGTCACGTTGCCGCCGCCGCCGTCGCCGCCGTCACCGCCGTTACCGGCGCTGCCGCCGCTGGCGCCGCCGTCACCGCCGGCACCGCCGTTGCCGCCGACGGTGCTGTCCGCGCTGGTGCCGTCGGCGCCGGTGCTGCCCAGCAGGCTGCCCGTGCCACCGGCGCCGTCGGCACCGCCGGCGGCGCCGTTGCCGCCGGCACCGCCATCGCCGCCGTCGGGATTCGCGGTGGTGCCCTCGGCGCCGGCACCGCCGTTGCCGGCGGCGCCGGCCGTACCACCGTTGCCGCCGGCACCGCCACTGCCGAAGAGCGACTTCGCGGCGGTGCCGCCCGCGCCGCCGTCGCCGCCGGCGCCGCCGTTGCCGCCGGCGCCGCCGTCGCCGTTGCCGCCGTCGGCGAAGGTGCCGGTCGTGCCGGTGGCACCGGTCGCACCGTCACCGCCATCACCGCCGGCACCGCCGATCCCGAACAGCAGGCCCTTGGCGTCACCGCCGGCGCCACCGGCACCGCCAGACGCCGTGTCGCCACCGGCACTGCCGGCACCGCCCTCACCGCCGGCGCCACCGATACCCATGAACGAACCACCGGCACCGCCGGCACCGCCGTCAGCGCCGGCGCCACCGGTACCGCCGGCGCCGCCGTCACCGAAGAACCCCGCGGCCCCGCCGTTGCCACCGGCCTCACCGGCGTCGGTGCCGTTCCAGCCGGCCCCGCCGTCGCCGAGCAGCCAGCCGGCGGCACCACCATTGGGGTCCGCGGCCGTCCCGGCCGTGCCGTTGCCGATGACATAGGAGCCAAACGAGTTGATGACACCGTCGACCGCCTTCCCCACGTCGCTGGTGATCCAACTCTCGACAGCGGTGTGCAGTGGCTGATAGATGAGCTGGTTGACCAGCGTGGTCACATCCAACGGATTGGACGCCAGCGGCTCGGCGGCTGCCGGCAGCGCCGCGGCCGACGGATCCAACCAGGAAGCCCAGGCAGCAGAGTCGAGCCCGGCCGGATCCGCCACCGCGCCCGGATCGACAAGGTCAGCCAGCCAATCGAAATCCCAGAAGTCGGCGTGCGCCGGCGGCGCTGCAGCCAACGGTGTCATCCCGAGCGCCAGAAACATCCCCACCGCGCTGCCGGTACCGAGCACCCGGTTGCGGGCTCGATCGGCGAAGCGACCGTCCTGCGCGCGGTCGCGCTGACGAGCTGACATCGCTAACCCCCTGTCCTTTCGCCGAGTGACACTTGGACGGCGATACCCCGTGTAATCGCGAACTTCAGACCGTAGCCACCGACTCTAGTCACATAATCCGCGCTCGTTGACAGCGCCCTGAGGTGCTCTGAGGTATCGCCGGGCGTACGGAGCGCCCAGCCAACATGACGCCGCCGCCTCCCCTCCGCTGGCCTGACGGATGCCCTCAGCCGGCCGACACCGCCGCACCGGTGATCGCCACGGTGGCAGTCGAGCGCTGCGCCTTGCGGTAACCGGCGACCCGGTCCGCCGTCACCGCACCGAACGCACCCAGGGCTGTTCCGGCCAGGACGGACACCCCGGTGTGGGCCAGCACCACGAAGCCGAAGAGCGCCGACACCGCCAGCAGCAGGTACCGCAGCGGTGTCCACCGGACCGGCCCGCCGAGCCGGATGGCCACCAGCATGCCCAGCAGCAGCGCGACTGCGTGCCCGACGTCGGTGAACTCTGCGGCCAGCACCGAGGTGCCCGCCGCGACCGAGACCCACCAGCCGATCCAGGCCGGCCGCCAGCGCCCGGGAATGGCCGCGGTCAGCGCACCGAGCACCGCGGCGGCCCCGTAGCTCATTCCGACGTCACGCGCGAAGGCGACCGACCACGGCAGCCAGCCGAATCTGACCGCCACCGCCAGGCCCGCCGCCACCAGCAGGCTCGCCCCGATGTGACCGGTGGCGAAAACCACGGCCAGCCGGCCGCTGCGCCACAGCAGCTCGGCCAGCGCAAGCAGGCAGACCAGCCCGGGCAGCCACAGGTAGATCGGGCCGGCGTCGGCGACCAATGCGCTGCCCAGCAGGGTTCCCAGCCGTCCGTGGCGCAGATTGTCCAGGTTGGTGCTGGCCTGGCGGAAGACTTGATCCTGCACCCCGGGCCCCAGCGCCACCAGCATGGTGGCAACCGTCGCCAGTGTCACCGTGTAGGTGACGGTGAACCGGACCCGGGCCAGCCAGGACAACACACCCAGTAACATTCCCATAACAATACGCGTACGAATAGGCATCAGCGTAGGGCCATCACCCGCCAGGCCGCACCGCGCGCGCCGGCGCGCGCCGGACAATGATAGACAACGTTTGTTGTCACAATTATCGTGAAACCACGTCCGCCAGACAGGAGACGTCATGAAACCGGCACCCGCGACGTCCGTCAAACCAGTCGAGCTTGAGCCCACACGCACCGGCGAGGCACCGGACCCGGCGCCCGAGCCGCTCGGCTCCGACTCGCTGACCTGGAAATACTTCGGCGACATCCGCTCCGGCCTGATGGGCATGTGGATCGGTGCGATCGAGAACATGTACCCCGGCCTCGGCGCCGGCGTCGAGCAGCACTCCAGCCTCTGGCGCGAACCGCTGCAACGGGTGACCCGCTCGGTGTACCCGATCATGGGCGTGGTCTACGACGGCGAACGCGCCCGACAGACCGCCGAGGAGATGCGGGACTGGCATCACGACGTCAAGGGGTTCGACGCACAGGGCCGGCGTTATCACGCGCTGGACCCGGAGACGTTCTATTGGGCGCACGCGACGTTCTTCATGCTGGTGCTCAAGCTCGCCGAGTACTTCTCCGGCGGGCTGACCGAGGCGGAGAAGCAGCAGCTGTTCGACGAGCATGTGCAGTGGTACCGGATGTACGGCATGAGCATGCGCCCGGTGCCGAAGTCGTGGGAGGAGTTCTGCGAGTACTGGGATCGGGTCTGCCGTGACGAGCTCGAGCTGACCCCGGCCGCGCGGGACATCCTCTACATGCGGATCCCCAAGCCGTGGTTCGTACTGATGCCTACTTTTGCCTGGGACCAGTTGTTCAAGCCGTTCCTGGCTGGCCAGCGCTGGATCGCGGCCGGGCTGTTCGAGCCGGCGGTGCGGGAGAAAGCCGGGCTGCGCTGGACCGAGGGCGACGAGGTGCTGTTCCGGCTGATGGGCAAATGCATCCAGATCGCCTTTCACTTCGTCCCCGACGAGATCCGGCTGCACCCGCGCGCACTGGCCGGCTACCGGAGAGAGCGGGGCAAGATCTCGGCGGACGCGCCGCTGGTCGAGGCGCCGTGGTCCACGGCACCGCCGAAGGATTCCCGCGACAACGGAATGCACTATGTGCCGCCGCGCCAGAAATCCCTGATCGAGCTGGCCGGATCCCTGGTGCACAGCACGTTGTCATTGGCCGGATTGGCCAGAGCGCGTCGCCCGGCGCGGGCCGGCGCGGCCTGAGCCGGATTACCCGATAATGCCGGATCTGTGCACCCGTGCACTTTCATACAGGCAGATCGCCGCTGCCGCAGCCACATTGAGGCTTTCCGCGGTGCCGGGCATGGGGATCCGCACCCGATGGTCGGCGCCGGCCGCGGTGTCGGCCGACAGGCCGTGGGCTTCCGACCCGAACAGCCAGGCGCTGGGACGGGCGAGCAGCGGCCCGGCGTCGTCGAGGCACAGCTCGCCGTTTGGTGTGGCCGCCAGCACCTGCAGCCCGGCGCCGTGCAGCAGCGTCACAGCGGCGTCGGTGTCGGCGGCACCAGTGACGACCGGGATCGCGAAAATGCTTCCGGCCGAGGCGCGCAGGCATTTGCCGTTGTACGGGTCGACGCTGTGCCCGGTGAGGATCACCGCCGCGGCGCCCATCGCGTCGGCGATGCGGATCAACGCGCCCGCATTGCCCGGCTCGCTGATACCCACGCCGACGGCGACCAGGTTCGGTGCGCCGGCCAGCAGACGGTCCAGGTCGGGTTCGGGAAGCCGACATAGCGCGACCAGCCCCGACGGGGTCACCGTGTCGGACAGCGCCTTTGCGGCACGGTCGGACACCAGCGCAACGGGCACGTCCGGGCTGGCGAGCAGCGCGCCGTAGCGCTGCGCGGCCGCTTCGGTGACGAAGATCTCCCGCACCAGGCCGTGCCGTGCCGCCGCCTCGACCAGATTGGCGCCCTCGACGAGGAAACGCTGTGCGCGACGGCGCGCGACGTGCCGATGCAGTTTGACCGCTGCGCCCACCCGGGCCGAGCGTTCGGTCAGCATGCTCCGCAGACTCAGGCCGCCTCACCGGACGGTGCGTTGACGTCGTCGGGCAGTGCCGCCCGGGCCACCTCCACCAATGCGGTGAACGCCTGCGGGTCGCTGACCGCGACCTCCGCCAGGTTCTTGCGGTCCACTTCGACACCGGCGGCCTTCAGACCCTGGATCAGCCGGTTGTAGGTGATGCCGTTGGCTCGGGCTGCCGCATTGATCCGGGAGATCCACAGCTTGCGGAACTCGCCTTTACGGGCACGGCGGTCACGAAACGCGTAGTTCAGTGAGTGCAGTTGCTGCTCTTTGGCTTTGCGATACAGCCGGGACCGCTGGCCCCGATAGCCTCGGG
>NZ_JBYCKY010000901.1:0-5029 GCF_057473605.1 Mycobacterium sp. TH-M82
ACGACACCCTCGGCGAGGACGGCGACCCGCTCGACGCGATGCTGTTGCTGCCGCAGTCGGTGTTTCCGGGCGTGATGGTGCCGGCGCGGCCGGTGGGGATGTTCCGGATGACCGACGAGCACGGCGGTGACGACAAGGTGCTGTGCGTGCCGGCCGGTGATTCGCGCTGGGACCACATCAAGGACATCGGCGATGTCGCCGCCTTCGAACTCGACGCCATCAAGCACTTCTTCGTGCACTACAAGGATCTGGAACCGGGCAAGTTCGTCAAGGCCGCCGACTGGGTGGGCCGCGCCGAGGCCGAGGCCGAGGTGCAGCGGTCGGTCGAACGGTTCAAGGCTTCCGGCCACTGACGGCTGGCCCGGCCTTCCGGGCAGACAGCTTGGGTGCGCTGCGGTCAGCACCGCTGCCGATTGTCGGCGTCGACGACGCGGGTGCGGTACAGGCTGGCAACGGTAGTGGCCACCAGCACCGCGGCGATGACCGTCAGGCTGACCGCGGTGGAGATCTTCGGCACGTCAAACGGGTTGCCGCCGTTGAGAAGTGACAGCTCGTTCTGGCGCAGCGCCTGCAGGATCATTTTCACCGCGATGAACAGCAGGATGGCCATCAGGCCGTAAGACAGGTACACCAGCCGCTGCAGCATGCCTCCCAGCAGGAAGTACAGCTGCCGCAGGCCCATCAGCGCGAACACGTTGGCGGCGAACACCAGATAGGGCTCAGTGGTCAGTCCGTAGACCGCCGATATCGAGTCCATCGCGAACATCACGTCGGTGCCGGCCACCGCCAGGACGACCAGAAACATCGGTGTCATCGTCCGTCTGCCGCCGGCTTTGATGTAGAGCTTGACCCCGTCCCACCCCCCGGTGGTGTTCAGGTGGTTGCGGGCGAACCGCACCACCGCGTTGTGGCCGCCGCTGCCGTGCCCGGCGCCTCGACCCATCCGGACGCCGACGTAAACGATGAACACGGCGAACACGTAGAAGACCCAGGACACATGCTGGACGGCCACCCCGCCGAGCGTGATGAAGACACCGCGGAACACCAGCGCCAGCAGGATGCCGACAAACAGCACCCCCTGCTCGTCGCGCTTGGGCACGCCGAAGCTGGCGATGATCAGGATGAAGACGAAGAGGTTGTCGACCGACAGGCTGTACTCGGTGAGCCAGCCGGCGAAAAACTGCATACCGTAACGGCTGCCGTGGCCGACCCAGATTGAGACACCGAACAGCACGGCGAGCAGAACGTAGCCCGCCAGCGCAAGCGCGCATTCGGCCATCGTCGGTTCATGCGGGTGGCGGGCGATCCTGATCATGTCCAAGGTCAGCACGGCGACCGTCACGGTCACGGTGACGATCCACTCCAGCAGCGAGAGGTGCAACAGCGGCCTTCCGGTCGTCGAGCAAACGCCAGGGGCTCTTCGGTTGCCGCGCGCGGTGCGGGCCCCCTGGTGCGATCAGTGTGTCAGGTCAGGCGCCCGGAGCCGATCCACGACTCACAGGTATTCGCCGGTGCTCGCCAGGAAGGCGGACGACAGGTTTTCCGACATCGTTCGCCCGACGGTAACGCGGGAGTCACCGCGAAGCCAGGCGTTGCCGTCACCGTGAAACTATGTCGACGACAGGTGCTCAGCTCGACCCACTAGTTTCAGCCGTGGCACGTTTGTTGACGCCGCCCTTGCAGGAGCTTTACGCGGTGCTGTGGCGCGCCGGCGTCGTGGAGGTGCTGCAGACGAATCACGCGACCCGGCATCGGGCGTCGAGTCGATGCCGGCCGCAGGCGGCGTCAAGGGCGCCAAGGCCCGGCGACCCGCCGGCAGACCAGTTACGGCGGCCACCGCGAGGGTCGCGACAGCAGCCGCTCCGAGTCCCTGCGCCCAGCCGAGTGGGCCGACAGGGGTGCAGCCCAGCAGCTGACTGACGCCCGGGGTGCTGATCATCGCCATGAACGCCGCGAACGAGCCGGCGGAGGTCAGCAGCACCAACGGGGCGTGCGAATCCACCAGGGTCTGACCGAGCTCGACACAGACCAACGCGATCAACGCCACGGTGGCGGCGCGTTGCCGTCGCCCGGTGATCGAGGCCATCGCCCACGCCGCGGTGGCCGCGGCCGCGGTGATCGCGCCGCGGGCCGTCACCGCACGCCAGAGCAAGCGTTCGTCGAGGCCTTGCCCGACGCGCTGCACAGGGCCCGCAGGGGTGCTCACTGCGACCGCCGTGGCGGGTAGCGCATCGGTCAACATGTTCATCAGCAGCAACTGGCGGGTGTTCAGCGGAGAGGTCCCGGTGAGTGCCGTACCGATGACGGCGAAGATCACCTCACCGGCGTTGCCGCCGAGCAGGCCGGCCACCGCCGCCTGCACCCCACGCCACAGTCGGCGTCCCTCGTCGATCGCATCTACCAGCGAGCCGATGTGGCCATCCGTCAGCACCACATCGGCGATGGTGTGGGCCGAGTCGCTGCCGCGCGCCACGACACCGACCCCGACGGTGGCGGCCCGGATCGCGGCCACATCGTTGGCGCCGTCACCCACCATCGCGCAGACCCGCCCGGCGCGTTCCAGCGTCGCGACGATCTGCACCTTGTTCTCCGGCGACATCCGGGCGAACACCACCCGCTCGCGCACCGCGCGTTCCTGATCTCTGCGTGACAACGCATTCCACTCGGACCCGGTGATGACCTGGCTTGGCTGCACGGCCACTCCCAGCTCCGCGGCGATCGCCGTGGCGGTGATGGGGTGATCACCGGTGATCAGCCGGATCTCCACGCCCCGGCCGGCCAGGTCGGCGAGCAGCTGCGGTGCTTCGGTACGCGGGGTGTCGGCGAGCCCGAGGAACCCGGTCAGTGTCAGCCCGGCGCCGCAGTATTCGACGATGCTGTCCGGATCCTTCGAGATCGCCTGCGCCTGTCGGGGAGTCAGCCGCCGCCGGGCCACCGCGATCACCCGCAGCCCCCCGGCCGCCAGGTCGTCCACAATGTTTTCCAGCCCGGCACCGGCCTTTGCACAGGCGGCCAGCACCACTTCCGGGGCGCCCTTGATCATCAGCTCGCCACCCGACACCGCCGCCGAGAACGCCCTGCCGGAGCGGAACGGCAGAAAGGCGTCCGGTGCCGGTGCCGAACTTACGCCGTCGATCTCGGCCGCCGCCTCGATGATGGCCTGGTCGGTGGCGTGGGCGTGGGCGGCGCCCTCGGGTTCGGGTGCGGCACAGGCGGCGACGCGCAGCACCTCATCGCCCGAGTCACGCGTGTGACCGGACACCGGGTGTACCAGGGTGACCCGCAGGCGGTTCTCGCTGAGCGTCCCGGTCTTGTCGAAGCAGACCACGTCAAGCCGCCCCAGCGCCTCCACCGACCGCGGGACACGCACCAGCGCACCGGAACTGCTCAGGCGCCGCACCGACGCGTACTGCGCCAGCGTCGCCATCAGCGGCATTCCCTCCGGGACCGCTGCCACGGCGATCGCGATGGCATCGCCGAGTGCTTGGCGAAGGCCCCCGCGGCGCAGCAGCGACAGCGCGCCGACGAGCGCACCTCCGCTGATGCTGACCGGGAGAGCGCGGTGCATGACTCGGCTGAGTTGGCGTTGCAGGCCGACGACCGGGAACTCGCCGCAGGCCAGCTCCGCCGCCCGGCGCGTCTGGGTGTCGGCACCGACGGCGGTCACCAGCGCAACCGCGGTCCCCGCGATCACGGTGGTTCCGGCGTAGAGCATGCAGCGCCGGTCGGCGAGGTCGGCACCCGGTGTCGCCTCGACTTGCTTGCCCACCGACAGCGACTCGCCGGTGAGCGAGGATTCGTCGACCTCGAGATCGGTCTCCGCTATCAGCCGGGCGTCGGCGGGCACCACCTCGTTGCTGCGCACCTCGATCACGTCGCCGGGCCGCAGTCGTTCCGCGATGACCTCGCGGTACACCTGTGTCCCGCCCGGACCGGTTACCAGCTTGCGGGCCGGCGGCGTTTGTCGGGCCAGCAGGAGGTTCAGCCGGCTCTCGGCCCGCAACTGCTGGGCGGCCGCCAGCATCGCATTGCCGGTCAAGACGGTGCCGACCATCACCGCGTCGGTCGGCGAACCTAACAGCGCGGTGGCCGCCGAACCCACCGCCATGACCGGGGTCAGCGGATCCGAGAGCTCCGCGCCGACGGCCTTGACGAACCGCCGGAGGGCGTTGGGCGATTGTGTGCTAGCCGGGACAACCGTTGCGCCGGTATCGGTGTCCGGCGGCGGGAGCACGTTTCGGACCTGCTGGACCGACATGGCGTGCCAATGGTAAGTGGGTGCCGGTCTCGGCGCGGGTGTGCGGACTACCCGGCGAGCCAGCAGGTATCCCGATAGCAGCCCGGCGGCAGCGCCGAGGGTCACCGGTCCGGGCCCGCGCCCCCGCCGCGCCCGGGCACCGGGCACCATCAGCACCGCACCCAGCGCCGATGCACTGGCGGACAGCGTGATGCCACGCCGGACTGCTGCGCGTGCTGCGGGCAGTGCGCGCAGCACCTGCCAGGCGCCGGAGAGGTCGGCCAGGATCAGGTCCGCCTCCCAGGGCGGCCGTGGTTGCGAGGCTGCCGTAGCGCCGGCCGGCATGATTCCCAGCGCCACGTGCGCGCTGACCAGTGCTCGTCCAGCGGTCGACGACAGCACCGCCACGGTGTGGCCGGCCTGTTGCAGATCCGCCAGCGTGTCGGCCAGCGTGTCATCCAGTTCGCCATCGTTGACACCGGGGTCGACGGGCCGGATGTCGTCGAAGGCCGGCCGCAGGTCGCCCAGGATGTCTGGGCCCGTTGAGAAGTCGACCGAGACCATCTTCACCCCGGACGCACGTGCCGCGCCCGTCACCGCCGCTGCCAGCGGGTGGTGCGCGGGTGAGATCAGCTCCTCGATCGGCCGGCGGCGGTCGGACCGCTGCACCCCGGGAACCGAGGTCACCACCTGCAACTTCTCATCGCAGAGCACGCGCGGGTCGACCAGGAGGGCGTCGACCTCGTCGAGGCGGCGCAAGGCCTCCGGCCGCAACGGCAGCACCCCGTACCG
>NZ_JBYCKY010000902.1:0-3869 GCF_057473605.1 Mycobacterium sp. TH-M82
GCTGACTGCCGCCCGGGCAATCCTCACCGGGGTAGTCGCCGGTCAGGCCGAACTCCTCGAAGACGACCCGGACTCGACCCTGGTCGCCGAGCCGACAGGATGGCCACGCGCGCAGACACCGGAGTCGAACAAACTTGCTGCGCATCCTAACTCGCGCTAACGCCGACACCCGCCAATCCTCCACCAGTGCGAAAACCGCCTGCAGCTAAGGGGCTGTTCCTGGCGTCGTTCGAAGCGATCGAGCATCGGCACGCCCAGGTCGTCATCTATCAGGACGAGGCGAAGCGACTGTCGTCGCAGCTGCGCTTTTCCTACCTCGACGAGCGCAACAAACAGCAGCGTGAGATGTGGGTCGACGTATTGCGGCGGGGCGTGGTCGAATTCCGGTTTCAAGCAACGTCTGGGCAGCAGAAGACACAGTAATCCTCGCCACGTATTGACGCGTCGGCGATGTAACATTGCCCGGTGAGTTTTGCCGTCTCGCCAGAGGCCTACACCCGTTTCATGGGCCGATATGCCGAGCCTCTTGCGGCGGTCTTTACGGCATTTGCCGGGGTTGGCGTGGGCGAAAAGGTGCTTGACGTCGGTTGTGGACCAGGTGCCCTGACGGCACACTTGCGTTCGGTCGGAGCTGAGGTCGCGGCGATCGATCCTTCACCGCCGCTCATCGACGCGATCCGTATGCGCTTCCCAGACATTGACGTGCGCCGAGGTACGGCGGAGGAACTGCCGTACGATGACTCCGCTTTCGACGCTGCTCTTGCCCAATTGGTGGTGCACTTCATGAAGGATCCAGTCGCCGCCCTCGTACAGATGGCACGCGTGACTCGGCGTGGCGGTGTCACCGCAGCCTGCGTTTGGGACGGGCCGACGGGTGCACTGGCGCCGTTCTGGGATGCGGTTCACATCGTCGACCCTGAAGTTGAGGATGAAGCATTACTCTCCGGGGCCCGTAGGGGGCACCTGGCTGAGCTATTCGAAGCTGCCGGCCTGCGCGATGTGGAAAACGATTCGATCGCGGTCGATGTTGTGCACCCGACGTTTGACGAATGGTGGGAGCCATACACCTACGGTGTAGGTCCTGCCGGTGACTACGTCCAGCGAGTCGATGACGATACCCGCGCACACATCAAGTCGGTGGCTCGCGAGCGACTCGGTCGTGGACCGTTCACCATCACAGCTACGGCGTGGGCCGCCCGCGGGACGGTGTGACCGCAACGTGGTGGATTTCCGGTTGATCGTGTAGGGACAAGCCGGTTGGTCGGTTACGCGGTCACCGGTGTGATCCCGTGCTTCTCCTTTTCGAGCTCCACGTCGATGTGTCCCGACGGCAGCGACTGGGAGGGTTCGGCCTCGACCGCGAGGCCACGCGGCGGACCGGGTTTGCGCACGTTCGCGCGGGCCGGGTGCGCTGTCAGCGGGACAGGCCGGCGATGATGTCGTCGACCGTGCGCTGTGCCAGCGCCTGCAGGTCACGGCGGCTCGCACCGCGGAGGGGCCCATGCAGGGCCAGTTCGGCGAACCCGTGCACGGCGGACCAGCAGGGCCACTCGGCACCGTCGCGCCGGCTGGGTTGCAGCAGGCCGGTATCCACCATGGCGTCGAGGGCGTCGACCAAGGCGCGAAACGGGGGCGGGACAAACTTGCGGTCGACTGCGGTGAGACCGGACCCGAAGAAGGCCACCGAGAACCATCCCGGCTCGTCCAGCGCGAATTCGATGTAGCCGAGCCCGACCGCGCGCAGCTGATTGCGCGTCCGCGTCGGGACTGAACCCCGCCGGCGTGCCGGGCTGAGCATGCGCGCCGCCATCCGGTCCTGGATGGCCAGTGAAACCGCTCCCAACAGCGCCTCACGGTCGGCGAAGTGACGGTACGCGGCGTTGGGCGAGACACCGACCTGCCGCGTCGCTTCCCGGACGGTCAGTGCTTCTGGACCGCCGGTCCGGGTGAGATTCAACCCGGCATCAATCAGTGCCGCGCGCAGGTCGCCGTGGTGATAACCGGTCTTTGCCCCAGCCAACTCTTGACAACCCCCTAGAGTCCAAGTGTACGGTGTGAACATTACCAATGTTGACACCGTAAACATGGCAATGGAGGACGTATCGTGAGATCTCCGGGATTACCGCCGGTCGTTGATCAGGAGACCTGGCAGCGTGAATTGAACGCACTGCGGGTACAGGAGAAGGCGGCCACTCGCGAGCTCGATGCGATCGCCGCGCAGCGCCGCCGACTTCCGATGGTCGCGATGTCGGACTATGTGCTGGAAGGCGAGAACGGACCGGTGCGCTTGGTCGACGTGTTCGAGGGCAGGTCCCAGTTGATCGTCTACCACCACATGTGGTGCCCGGGTGAGGAATGGCAGTGTCCCGGCTGCACCGGGTACACCGCACAGTTCACCCGCCTGGAGTTCCTGGACAACTACGACGCGCGGTTCGTCATCGTCACGCAGGGCCCCAGCGACGAAGCGATTGCCTACAAGCGGCGGGTGGGCAACCAGATGGCTTGGTACTCCACTGCCAACAGTCCCTTCGGCGCCGATGTAGGTTCCCCGCCGGGACGTCAGTTCGCGCTGAACGTCTTCCTGCGCCATGGAGATCGCGTGTACCGGACCTGGCACACCAACCGGCGCGGTGTCGAACAGCCCAGTCACGCATTCGGATTGGTCGACGTACTGCCGTACGGGCGCCAGGAACAGTGGCAGGACTCGCCCGAGGGCTGGACGCAGTACCCGACCTACAGATGCTGGCCGAGCTCACTGGAGATTGCCGAGGCGCACGGCCCTGATTCCCAACCCATCTCAGGAGGTGCACGATGAGGACCACAAATACCGGCTTGACCACGATCAGCCTGGTGTGCCTGCCGACACCCGAGCAGGACAAAGCGGTCGCGTTCTACGAGTCGCTCGGATTCGAGAAGCGAACCGATCAGCCGTTCGGTGGCAGCTACCGCTGGATCGAGGTTTACCCGCCGGAGGGCACTACCGGCATCGCGCTCGCCCCACCGCCACCGGCGGGCGGACCGGTGGAGCCGACCGTCACCGGTATCACCCTGACCACCAGTGACATCGACGCCACTCACGAAGCGATGACGGAACTCGGCGTCGACGTCGATGCGCAGGTGTCGCGAATGGGCGAGCCGGTTCCACCGATGTTCGGGTTCCGCGACCCGACCGGCCACACGCTGATGGTCGTCGAGTCCTGATTGACGGTTCATGGTGACCGGTCACTGCACGAAGGCCGCCGCAGCCTGCAGATGGCTGATCGCATCGCGCATAACTCCCGCGATTAGTTCGGCGCACGACGGCAGATCCTCCAGGATGCCGGCCACCTGACCTGACGCCAGCACCCCGGCTTCGGTGTTCCCTTCCACCAGTCCGGCTTTCAGCAACATCGGGGTATTGGCCGCCATCACCACCTGAGACCAGGTGAGCTCCCTGCCGTGCCGCATCGCCAGGCCGTCGCGAATCATCGACGGCCACGTCATCTGCGAGAGCTTCTTGAATTTGGCGGCATTCAGCAGTGCCACCGCGAATCTTCTTGTTCCCGAGCCGACTTCCAGCTTCTCGATCAGTCCGGTGCGCAGCACACGGTGCGGCATGCCGTCGACGCGGGTGGTCACCACCGTGCTGTTCAATCCGGCCTGCAGATAGCGTTGCTTGACCGCATCGGGCACCGTGGAATCCGAGGTCAGCAAGAAACGCGTCCCCATCGCCACCCCTGCTGCGCCGTAGCTCAGCGCGGCCGCCAGGCCGCGACCGTCGAAGAACCCGCCGGCCGCAACAACCGGGATACTCACGGCGTCCAGCACCGACGGCAACAGCAGCGTGGTCGCCACCGGACCAGTGTGTCCGCCGCCTTCGCCGCCCTGCA
>NZ_JBYCKY010000903.1:0-1574 GCF_057473605.1 Mycobacterium sp. TH-M82
CCCTCTCTGTCAACATGGGTTGAGGCACCCGCCCCCTGATAAATAGTGACCCGAGGGCGGGGATGGAGAGATTCCCCGAAATGACGAACAAAGTGACGACGTTGGCTCGAGCGACCGGGATCGAAGATCCTGGTCGGGTGGATGGCGCTGGAACGCAACGTCCCGATCCCGAGGTGCCCGAACGCGCCCGCCGGCGAACGTTCACCGCAAAGTACAAGCTGCAGGTTCTGGACGCCTACGACGCAGCGCCCGACGGCGAGAAGGGCGCGGTGCTGCGCCGTGAGGGCCTGTATTCCAGCCACATCGTGGAGTGGCGCAAAGCCCGCGATGTCGGTGCGTTGGCGGGGTTGGCGGCCCCGCGTGGCCGCAAGCGGCGCGATGCGGCGGCCGAGCAGATCGCCCGCCTGCAAGCAGAAAAGCAGCGACTAGAGCAGGAGTTGGCCAAGACCCGCGCCGTGGTGGCTGTGCAGGCAAAACTGCACGCGCTCTTGGAGACTCTCTCCGAGAGCGCGGACACCGAGTCGAGGTCGACGCGATGATCGACCAGGCTGTCATGGAACTCAAACCCCTGGTGGGGGTGCGCAAAGCCTGCGATGCGCTCGGAGCCTCGCAGGCCGGCTACTGGCGGCGGCATCGGCAAAGCCCAGCCCCGCAGCGGCCGGCACCGATCCCGCACCGCCAACGCCACCAGCCGCGTGCGCTGAGCGCTGCTGAGCAGCAGGCGATCCTCGACGTGCTGCACAGCGACCGATTCGCCGACTTGGCACCGGCTGAGGTGTGGGCCACCCTGCTCGATGAGGGCGTCTACCTGGGCTCGCAGTCGACGTTTTATCGGCTGCTGCGCCAAGCCGGGGAGGTGCATGAGCGCCGCGCCCAGGCCGCGCATCCGGCGAAGGTGAAACCCGAGCTGGTGGCCAGCACCCCAAATGAGGTGTGGTCGTGGGACATCACGAAATTGCACGGCCCAGCGAAGTGGACCTACTTCTACCTGTACGTGATCTTGGACATCTTCTCCCGCTATGTCGTTGGCTGGATGGTCGCGCACCGTGAATCGGCGGCGCTGGCCGAGGTGTTGATTCGCCAAACCTGCGCCAAGCAGGGGATCGACCGTGCCCAGTTGACGATCCATGCCGACCGTGGCAGTTCCATGACCAGCAAGCCGGTGGTGTTCCTGCTGGCCGATCTTGGGGTCACCCAGTCACATTCGCGACCACGCGTCTCCAACGACAACCCGTTCAGCGAGGCCCAGTTCAAGACCTTGAAGTACCGGCCCGACTTCCCCGGCAGGTTCGGCTCAATCGAAGACGCCCGAAGGCACTGCCAGGACTTCTTCGCCTGGTACAACAACGAGCACCGCCACACCGGAATCGGCCTGCACACCCCCGCTGACGTCCACTACGGCCTGGCCGAGGCGGTCCGCGACAAACGCGCCAGCGTACTCGACGCCGTCTACGCCGCACACCCCGAACGGTTCGTCCGCAAACCGCCCGAACCGCCGAAGATCCCCGAGTCCTCGTGGATCAACCGACCCGATCAACCAGAGGAGACCACTCAGTAAATACCGCGCAACGGTG
>NZ_JBYCKY010000904.1:0-1658 GCF_057473605.1 Mycobacterium sp. TH-M82
CACCGCATCCTGGTCGCACAGGTAGTCACCGCCCTTGATGGTGTCGACGGCGTGCCTCTCCCTGTTGTCGTCCTCGACGTTGGCCAGCGCGTCGCAGATGCCGCCCGGGGCGGCGCCGGTGTGGCTGCGGGTGGGGTACCGCGCGGTGAGTACGGCGGTGCGCACCCGCGGCGCCGCCTCCCCCGCGGCGCGCATCCCGGCGCCGCCGGCCCCGACGATCACCACATCGTATTGGTGTTGCTGGATCACTTGGACCACTTGGTCATCACCGCATCATCACTCGTCTGCTATCCGGCGATGTTGGCATCGAAACTGACCAGCACATAGCTGCCCAGCGTCAGCGTGAAGATCATCGAGATCACCAGCAGCGTCATCAGCGAGAACCTGGAGCGGCCCGTGCGGGTGTAGTCGCCGATGATGGTCCGCAGCCCGTTGCCGCCGTGCAGCTCGGCCAGCCACAGCAGCAGCAGGTCGTAGAACTGCCAGAACGGCGAATGCCAGCGTTGCGCCACGAAGTTGAAGTCGATCCGGTAGACCCCGCTGTCCCACATCAGCATGACGAACAGGTGGCCGAGCACCAGGAAGATCAGCACGGCGCCGGAGAACCGCATGAAGATCCAGGCGTACTTCTCGAAGTTGGACGTAACCGAGTGCCGGTGCGGGGCCCGCGGGTTGCCCAGGCTGGCGGGCCGGTCCCGGTCGAGTCCGCGAGTCGGGGCGGCGTCACCGTTGCGCAATAGAGGGCCGAGCTGCAGATCTGGTGAGCTCATCGGAAGTACTCCGTCATGTGCACCCCGGTCACCACGGTCGCCGGGACCATCACCAGCAGCCACAGCACCGCGACGATGAGCAGCATCACCCGCTGGTAACGGCAGCCCTGCCACCAGAAGTCGATCAGGATCACCCGGATGCCGTTGAGGCCGTGATAGAGCACCGCGGCCAGAAGTCCCAATTCCATCAGCGAGACGATCGGGGTCTGGTAGGTGGCGATGACCTCGGTGTAGGCCTGCGGGCTCACCCGCACCAGCGCGGTGTCCAGCACGTGGACGAAGAGGAAGAAGAAGATGGTCGCGCCGGTGATCCGGTGCAGGGCAAACGCCCACATCCCGGGGTCGCCTTTGTACAGACTCTGGCGCCGCGGCCGCCGGGGCCACCTGCCCCGCCGTCGTTCGCGGGGCCATGTGCGCTGCTGAACCGGCGTTGCCTTAGTGGGTAACAGCTTGCGCCGCCAGGTCGGTGATGCGGCTGTGGTCATCAACGCCTCCAACGCCTCCGACGCCTCCGACGTTCCTGCTGTGGAGAACCTCCCGATGGACTCTACCCACCGGCGATGCCACGGGATGGCTATCGCGGCCGACCGGCACGACGGGCGGCGGCGGCGTTAGGGTGACCCCCTGACACTGGTTTGCGGGCGGACGGGGTTTTTCGATGCGCTGCACTCAACTCGGGCACAGTTAGCATGTCAGCCGCTGTCGACTGGAACATGTTGCGGAGCAAGGCAATCGCCTCAGCTGCCGATGCTTACGCACCCTATTCGCGGCTGCGGGTGGGTGCGGCGGCGCTCACCGACGACCAGCGGGTGCTCACCGGCTGCAATGTGGAGAATGTCTCATATGGCCTGAGTCTCTGCGCCGAATGCGGTGTGGTGTCTGCGCTCT
>NZ_JBYCKY010000905.1:0-51480 GCF_057473605.1 Mycobacterium sp. TH-M82
CTAACCTCGATTTTGCATACCGGTAGGCCGGGGTGCGGGTTGGCCGCGGATTGGCTTGTGCATTCAGTATTTTCGGGTTTTGACATGTTTACTCGCCCCGTGTCGCGGGGTGTGCGAGGTTTCCAGGGCCTTGGGCCTTTCGTAGTCGTTGGGACGGGGTGGTTGGGCGGGTCAGGGGAAGGCTGCGCGGATGCGGTGCCAGGCGTTGGTGATCGTTGTGGCCCAGCGCCAGGTGGAGTCGATGCGGAGCCGCAGTTGTCGGGCGCCGCGGGTGATGCGGGCGGCAACGTGTAGCACACGGTAGCGGAACGTGGCGATCTCGCAGCGGGCGATCTTGGGTTGGTCGGCGAACCCGAGTAGTTTCGCCCAGGTCACGAGATCGTTTGCAGTCAAGACGATTTCCAGCCAGGCGGCGTTCGCGTCGAAGCCGTGGCAGGGCAGGTTGGCCAGCCCGGTGGCCTTGCCTTCGCGGATGCGGTCCTCGACGCGGGCATGTTGGCGGTGTCGCAGCTCGAGTCCGGCCAACTGCCCCGGGATGACACCTGGGGGTGTGTCGGTGATAAAAGCGGTCACCCGCATGCCGTCGGCATCGGTGAACCGCAGCTGGGCGCCGGGGTGCGGGCGCTCCTTGCGCAGGACCAACCGGGTTCCGGCAGGCCACGCGGACAGGTTGACCAGGTCGGTGGCCTCGGCCACCCAGGCCCCGTCGCGGATGTCGCCGGTGGCCTCGATCGCCGGGTACCAGGCATTACCGAGATTGAGGGTGTCCACGGCATCCTGCACGCGGGCATCGACCGGGAAGCCGAAGGAGAATCCGGCGTCGTGATCGCGGCAGGCGTTGGCGAAGGCATGGGTGGCACCGGCCGAGTCCGAGCGCACCACGACCTTGGGCGCCTCGGGATTGTGCGGGCCGTGACGCCAATCGGCCGGCAGCGACGCCAATGCCTGCTCAAGGACCGTGACGTGGTCGGCCGCAGTGTTGCTGCCCGCGTTGCCTTTGCGCAGCAGCCCGGCCAGCGCCTCACCGCCGGCGATCTCTGGGCGGTCCAGAAACGCTAACAACGGGTGGTGTCCGAACGACTTTTTCCAGGTAGAAGCCGCGCTCTCCTTGTTGTCGGAGTGGTCGATGACCAACGTGGCGTCAATATCGATATGCAGCCACTTGCCAGGTGGCGGGTTGGCTCCTGCGGCCCAGGCCGCCGCTCTGGCCGCCGCGCGGGCAGCGCGCACTCCCGCCAGGTGCGCCGCATCGACGCGCTGGTCAACCAGGCGCCACATGGTGGTCGTCGAGGCCGCCGCACCGAATACATGCTCGCGGTCCCTGCAGAGTTGCCCGATCCCGTCGATACAGTCCGCGCCGTCGGCCACCGCCGCCGCCAAATCAGCGAACACCGCACCCGGTGCGTAGACCCATGGGCCCTGGTACGTATCGGCTAATGAGGCCGTGACCTGCGACGACAACCCGGTCAGGTCGGCCAACTCACGCAACAGCCCCATCCCCGCATGCGACACCACGCCGTGCCCGTCCGCCGACACTTTCACCCGAGAAACCGCTGCGCTACCCTTCACCTAGAAAGTGCCCTCCCGCTCGGAATCATGGACCTTCAGCAGTCTCATTATCCCTTGCAGGACAGGCACTTTCGCTAACCCCGCACCGTGTCATCCCAAGTTGCGCGCAAAATCCAGGCTAAGGCCCTGTTGTGGGGTGGCCTGGGACTGGCTGGCGCGCTCCTGGCGACGGGTGTGGCTATCGGTTTGTCCAAGCCCAGCTTCCTAACCACCAAGAAACTCGACATCGGGGCTGCCGAAGCGGAGGTCCAAGGCGTACTGACCGACGAGGTCACCGGCTACGGCGACAAGAACGTTTCCGACGTCAAATGCAATGACGGCGCGAATGTTCCTGTGAGGCAGGGCGCCAGTTTCACCTGCCGGGTTAGCGTCGACGGCACCCCTCGGCAGGTCACCGTGACGTTCTTGGACAACAACGGCAACTACGAAGTGGGCCGACCCGACTAACCGGTCGGCTCCCCGGGGCCGACCGTATGTGTCTGTAGTCTGCGCGGCATGGCCGATAAGACTGCGGTCGCGCACCACGAGGCGGCCCACACCGTCGCTGCGCTGATGACTGCGAACAACGGGCTACTTGATGACCGGATGGCCGTCACCATGGGCACGATCGACGGAGGTCCGTCCGGGGGCAACAGCAAGGTACTGATATCAAGCGATCACCCGGTGCAGGCCGCGTTCATCTATTACGCGGGCCCGTGGGCAGAGGCCCGCTTGCAGTGGGGTAAGCCAGCGCACGCAGTGGACGACACGGACGAAGACGGTAAGTCATTTCGCCAGACCGTCGCTGAGAAATTCGACTTCGGGGCTGACAGTGACGGCGCCTGCTATGCGGGTCTAATCCAGGTCGTCCCAAGCATTCCCGACAACGAGCCGTACTGGTCGGGCCAACTAGAACAAGCCTGGCCAGTCGTCGAAAAGATGGCCGGTGCGCTGCTTGACCGGCTCAACGGCGCAGAGCCGCGGCCCTACCTGCCCCAGTTGGGCGGCAACCGCACGATGCGAAACGTCTCCATGAGCTACGGCGAGGTTGTGGACTTGGTTAAGCCGCTGCTGGAAACGTGCGCGATGTGGCGCTACCTCTCGTAGCCGAGCGCCGCGACGATCAGCGGTACCGACAGCAGCAATGAGAGCCGTCGCTATCCGGCACGAATCTGACTGCGGGACACCAGGAATCTTCCGCGCCTCTGAAATGCGCGGCAGCGCGTCGCTGGGCGATATCCGTTGCAGGGTGCCTGCCAACCGGAGAAGGAGTCGATCCTTTGGGCCCGGATCGCTGGGCTCTGTTTGTCAGTCCGTGGGCAACCGTGGAATGACCCGTCGATCCTTTGGGCCCGGATCGCTGGGCGAAGTCCTCGTGAGTCATTGTAGCCAGTGGCACGCTAGGCCGGCGGGTCAAGGCTGCACCGGTGGTTGCGCCGCTCGAGCGAGCATCAGCGCCGTCGCTGAAAGATCGGGGTCATAGGTGCGACCGCACCCGGCGCAAATGATCTTGCGGCGCCGCCGTCGGCTCTCTACCCGGTTCTCATATCCACAGCCGGCGTGGATTCGGCTCAACCCCGCAGCGGGCACCACTATCACCGGGACGCCGTCGCGGGTCGCTGCGGCGACCATGCTCGACCGCAGAGCGCCAGGCGCTGCATGATCGCGGCGGCGATCGATTTGGCGCTGTAGGTCGGCAGGAATCCTAGTGTGCGCCATGGTGTTTCGTATCACGGCGGAGATATTGGTGTCATCGACGACTAGGCGCCCGCACTGGCTGACCAGCGCGCTTGCAACCCGCCGCCACAAGTCCGTGCGGTGGCCGAGGGCTCGTGCACGGCCGTGCGCTTGCTGTTGCCATAACAGTTTGTCGGCCCGCCGCCACGCTTCAAGCGGTTGGGCGATCTCGAGGTCGGAGCCGCGCCAGGCGAGCGCGAGGGCGGCGAATCGAGCGGGGGAGCGCCACCGCGCAGCATCGGCGGCGGTGATCTGTTCGTCGGGCCGGATCGGATGCGGCCGCGGCCCCTGGTCGGCAAGCCACGTGCTCAGCCGGTCCCGGATGTCGTTCAATGCCGCATCACGAGCCGAGGCGATCTCGGCGTAGCGCTCTAGCCGGGTCCCGACGGAGCCGGGCGCGATGATGCGGCCCGAGATTCCCTCGACGATGGGCACGATCACGTCGGCCAGTTCGGATGGGATCGCCACTGGTCGGTCTGAGCGCCAATGCGCGACCACGACACCCTCATCGATGGCATGCCAGCCCAAATGTATGGCCAGGGTGGGGAGATCGCCGCGGCGGGGGACAGTCGGATGGGGGAGCCGCGCGGTGATCGAAAGCCGCGCCCGCAGATCGGCGCCGAGTCGGGTGACGGTGAGTTTGGCGCGGGTGATATCGGCGTCTTGGGGCAGCCAGCGGTGGGCTTGGACCGGCAAGTCAATCCACTGTGGTTGGCCCCCAAGGGATCCGCATCGCATCCGCACCGTAATGCGTCCTGCGTGGCGCTGCTCGGCGCGGGTCATGGATGCCCACTGGTCGGGGTCAACCCACGGCAGGTGCAGGACGTTATGGTAGCGCCCGGCGGGATCGGCGAGCAGCATCGGAGTCCGTGGCGGCGCGCCGGCGGTTCGCTGCAGTTGGACCGCGAGGGTGCCGGTGCCGTCAAAGCGGTGGTGGCGCAGCGCAGCTGGGCGGCCTTGGGCGCGCTGTTGCTGGATTCGGCGCACCGCCGCCTTATGTTCGTCCATGACGCTGTTGAACGTCGCCCAGAACAGCGTCGGGTCGCCGTGTTGGCAGTAGGTGCGGTAGAGGGCTTTCTGCTCGGCCGCCAGTTGTGCGCCGCGGTCGCGGCGGCGCTGCGCGGCGTCTTGCCTCACGTCGGCGATCGCTTCCCGGCGGGCGTGGCGTGCGGCTTTGAGTGCGGTCCTGGCGTCGTGTAGTCGCTCGGTGATCGCGGTGTTCACGCGTTTGCCTCTGGCTGCGGAGCGGGCAGCCTTCAGTGCCTCGTTGGCCGCGATGGCCTCCGCTTCGGTCGCCGCGACGTGAGCTTCAGCGGCCGCTACCGTCGGATACGACGACCAGATCGCCTTGATGTCTTCGTCATAGGCCAGTTGCAAGGTGACCAGATCCTCGCGCAGGCTATGTGCGAGCCGCAGTTGCTGGCGGACCACCTCAGGAATTTGCCACCGGTAGTGGACGCCCATCGTGTGAACGGTGATAGCGCCCTCGGGTGTCACTGGCCCCGGCTGGACGGGCTCATCATCGGAGGCCATGGTCATAAGATCGTGTAGCCAATCTCGCCAGCTGCTGCTTGCGTGATCGACCAGACGAGCGGGTGCGCGAGCGGGCGTGAGAACGCCGGCATCATCGGGATAGAGTCGGCGGCCGCGGTCCACAGCACAATGTTGGGCCGCCCGGTCATCGTCGACGGGACGTAGAGCCCGTCCAGGTCAGGCCAAGTCGTGTAGATAGCACGGGCCCAGCGCCGGCATACCGAGCGTGGCGCGGCCAGTAGTGCGGTCGAGGCGCTGTTGCGCAGCAGCCAAGTTGTGGACAAGTCGAGCAGGTGCAGTGGCCGCTGGGGGTGCCAGGCGGTCAGGGTCGGAGTGCCTGCGCGGGTGTCGATCACGCGCGTTGTTTGGTAGACCTCGGCCAGGCTGGTTGCGAGATCGGCTGCGGCATACAGCACACCTTCGCTGCGTGCGCCAGGTGAAGGGCCCGGGTGGGGGTCCCACCGCATCGATGGCAGCGGCCCGTAGGTGCGCAGTTGGTTCCAAGGCAGCACGTGCTCGCCGGCGGTGCGGTGGACCCGCCATAGCGTGCCGGTGTAGTCGATGCTGTCTTGCGGTTCTTGGACGAGCTGCGCGGGAGGTGTTCGAGGCGCTTTCGGTTTGGGCTGGGGGCTCACCAGCGTCCGAGATCCTCGAGGAAGCCGGCGACCAACTCGGCGTCACCGCCGGCGGCCAGATGCTCGATCGGCGTGCGGTTGTCAAAGTCGGGCTGCGCGGTGTGCATGAACGCATCCAGGACCGCGGGGGTAGCGTCGCGTGGTATCGCAGGCACGATTACGTCCAAGCCCGGAAGCAGCTCCTTCCCGAGGAACTGCCAGCGGGGGATGCGTCGGCTTCCCTGAAGATCGAAGGCCCATAGCGCTTTTCCGGTGATCCGCCGTGACACGCGCGACCGATCGACACCCAAGATCGCGGCGGCTTCTTTGATGCTGACCGATCCAGAAAGCGCGCCGGTGAGTTGCCGCAACGCAACACGGGCGCGGGCCTGGCGCTCATCGTCGGCCGACCATGTCTCGATGACTGCCTCGGCGCTGGGTTCGGCGTGGGTGCGAAGAAAGTCCACCTCCGTCTTCGACAGCGTGGTTGCTCCCGGGATCGCCGCAAACGCGGAATCTAGCTCGTTGAGAACCTCCTCCACCGAGAGGTCAATCCGGTGCTTGGCCAATAGGGCACCCAACGCGGGCGCCGCCGAACCGTTCATACGCACATACTAGCACGCATGTGCTGTTCTGTGCGGCCCGCGCATGGGCCACACAGAACGGGGCGCGCGCGGATCTTGCGACGATAAGGTTGCCTCGTGACTAGCCGACTGCGCGGTGCGGTCGCTGCGGCGACGGCGGTCAGCGTCGTCGCGATGATCGCCGTCGCCGCCGCGGGGTGCACCACCATCATCAAAGGACACGGTGCCTCGATGCTCTACGACCCTTTCCACGTCGGGGGCCTGCTGGCGGTCGACGGCCCAAGCGGACCTCGCAGCGACGCACCCCAACCCACCGGCACAGTGGAAAACACCGACCATGGTGAGGACGACACTTTGGTGCTGTTGTCGGTCAACGACATTCAAAGTTTCTGGCGCTCCAACTACAGCAAATTTTTCAAAGGCGAATTCAAGCCCGTCGACGAACTCGTCTCCTACGACTCCGAGGATCCGGCCAGCCCTGCCGTATGCCATCACCGAACCTACAAACTGATCAACGCGTTGTTCTCGCCGCGCTGCAACCTGATCGCCTGGGACCGCGGGGTGCTTATCCCCACCGGCAAAACATATTTCGGATCGATGCCGGTCACAGGCATCTTCGCTCACGAGTATGGTCACGCCATTCAGGACATGGCCAACATCGCCCCCCGCGGCACCTCGACGATCGTGCTAGAACAGCAGGCGGACTGCTTTGGCGGTGTCTACATGCGCTGGGTTGCCGAAGGCAAGTCGACGCGCTTCACCCTCAGTACCGGTGACGGGCTCGACCATGTACTGGCCGGCCTGATCACCCTGCGTGACCCGATCCTTACCCCCGACGATCGGGAGCTGATCGAAGAAGGCCACGGCACCGCGCTCGACCGTGTCAGTGCTTTCCAGATGGGTTTTGTCTCAGGCGCCTCGGCGTGTGCCGCGATCGACGACAACGAGGTCAAGCAGCGTCGCGGGGATTTGCCGATCGCGTTGACCTACGACCAATCCGGTCGCTTAGAGACCGGGGAAGTGCCGATCACCGAGCAAACCCTGTCGTCGCTGATGGACACCCTTGGGGCGATCTTCGCCCTGAAAAGCCCCCCGCAGCTGTCCTATACCGCCGCCGGCTGCGCTGACGCCCAAGCCAGCCCGCCCGCCTCATACTGCCCGGCCACCAACACCATCGCTGTCGATCTCGCCCAGCTCCAAAAGATGGGTGCGCCCGGTAATGAGCAGTCCGGTCATGTGCTGATCCAGGGTGATGACACCGCGATGTCGGTGGTGATGTCGCGGTATGTCCTTGCGGTGCAACACGAACGCGGCCTCAAGCTCGATTCACCGGTGAGCGCATTGCGGACCGCCTGCCTTACCGGCCTGGCGCACCGCAAAATGGCTGGCACGGTGTCGGTGCCGTCGGGCAATGCGCTGACCCTGACTGCCGGGGACCTCGACAAAGCTGTTGCCGGGCTGTTGACCAACCACCTGGTGGCCAGCGACGTCAACGGGCAGACCGTGCCGGCGGGGTTTACCCGGATCACCGCATTTCGCTCCGGGGTCGTCAACAGCAACGACGACCTGTGCTACCAACGTTTCACCGACGCCTGAACAGAGCCGCACGCAGGTGCTGGATCAATGCGGGCCCGGTGAGCGAGCAGCGACACGGTGCGACGACAGCCGCTCGCCGACGAGGCATTGGATCCGCAATCCCACTGAGGATTTCACCGTATTGAGGCAGGGTTAGAGCAATGAGCACCGATTGGGGGCCCGGGCAGGGCGATGAGCCGACGATGAACCTCCCGCAGCGCCCACCAGCGCCGCCACCGACGCCGGGGGGAGGATCCTTCCCGCAACCCGGCCCGGCCTGGCAGCCGCCTCAAGCCCCACCACACTGGCAGGGGCCACCGAGTGGGCCGCCGTATCCCTACCCAGTGGGCGGTCCGGGCATGCCGCCCATCGGATACCCGCCGCCGCGGCGGCGCCGGCGTTGGCCCTGGTGGGTTGCCGGTGCGATCACCGCCGTGATCACGGTAGTGGTGATCACGCTGGTGGTGGTGGGCGGCAACGATTCGACGACGACGTCGAACTCGGCGGCGCCGTCATCGACGCGGGCACCTGCCTCGAGCTCGAGTAGGCCGGCGCCGCCGACACCGTCACCGAGCGCTTCGCCGGCGGCGCCGGCGCTAGACATCGCAGCGCTGCCGAGCCTGCTGGCATCTGCCGACCAGGTCGGCAATGTACTCCACGACGTGCAGATGCGACCGCGTGAGGTGGCGACGTCGCTTGCCTCAGACGTGTCGATAGACCCGGCCAAGTGCGCCAGCGCCGTGGCCCCGGCGTTGGCAAGCACCTACACCGGGTCGGGGTATACCGGCGTCGCGGTCCAAGGACTGATGGAGGCCAGTCCGGGACGCCACAAGGTGATTCAGGCGGTGGCGGCGTTCTCCGATGAGGCTGCCGCGCAACAGTTTTACACCCAACAGCTCTCGGCGTGGCGAGGGTGCCGACTGACCGGCGTCACCGTTTCCTTCACCAACGGCCAACCCGATGACCACGCCACGATCACGATCATCAGCGAGACCGACGGCATCGCCAGCACGGTGTTGCTGCCCGCCGGGGCGAGCGAACACCAAGGCAGTGAGTGCGAGCGCGCGATGGGTGTGCGGCGCAACGTCGTGGTGGATGTGCGCGCGTGCGGGCAAAACACCATCACCACGGGCGCATCACTTGCTCGCGTGATCAATGACAACATCACCCGCCACTCATAACCGGCCAGAACTGCGCCCCTGCGGCGGCGGGAGTTTCACGGGGAAGTCAGCGCATGCTACGAAACCCTCTGCAGCACAGCGGCAGTGGGAATGATGACACGGGTGATGGCTCGGGGTGCAGACCCGCAGGGCACGATGAAGGTCTGGGGATGAGTGCACGGGAGTTTCGCGACGATGATGCGGGCTATCAAGCCTGGCTGACTGACCACCCGGATGGCTTCGTGATCAACATTGCGCGCAGCCACACTGCCACCGGCGCCCGTGTGCACCGTGCCAGGTGCCGAACGATCAACGGGACGAACCCACGCGCCGGCAGCTGGACCGGACCGTACGTGAAGGTCTGTGCGCAGCATTCGGCCGAACTCGAGCGGTGGGCGATCAAAGAGCTGGGGGAGCCGCTTGCGGTGTGCGCGATCTGCCACTCGGGCCCGCGAAACCTGGAATCCACCACGACAGGGCGGAGCCGGCGAACAGGCCCACGCCGTGAGTATGAGGGTCGCAGCGTGGTCCACGGGCCATTGCCGGGGCGTGCGGTCGTCGAGGCCTGGGCAGATGCCTACATCCAGTCTGGGGACCGGCGTGTCCGCCAGAAGAACCTAAGCAGCGAGATTCAGGCTCGCTGCAGGCAGCTCAAACCCTCGGATGGCCAGGTGCTGCACGCCACGTTTTTCGGAGCAAAGCCCGACGGTGCTGACGTGGAAAACCTGTTGCTCTACAACATTGGCTCGTTTGCGATCGCTGGGTGTAACGGGATTCGCTTCGAGCACGGTGCTGTCGTGCCAGCCCCTCCGGATGGTGGCGAGTATCCGTTCTGCTACCGCTATGCGCTGGCACCGCGGTCGGCCTCCTTCACCGACTGGCGGCAGGGCCGACTGCTGGCGTCGTTCGACTGGACGGACCTGGGCGCGTTCTCTGGCGAGAAGAAGCTGGAACAAGTGTGGCTAGCGCTCGCGCGCGGGCCGGTGAAGGTATTCGAGCCAGAATGCACGCCCCATACACCTTTTGGTGTCAGAGTCCGGGTCCGGCCGCCGCGCGGGGGTCGACCACCGGTGTGGGGTGCTGGTTTGGTAAAAGGCATTTTCGATGGCGTCATCTCGGTGTTCGCCACCCATGCAGACGCGACCGTGCTTGCTGAAGTTGTGGCGCGGCTTGCGACAATGCTGGCGGCCGATGCCGCCGAAATCGAGGCGCACCTGCTTGATCAACGACGCGGCGTGCTCGGCGCTGTGCCGCGGCTTGTCAAGCCTTTCGGTGCCGGGGGTGTCCAGTGGAGCCCTGGAGACGATTGGTGTGTGGCCGGTGAGCTGCTGGCCGTTGAACCCATCGGCTCGCGGTGGGAAATCAGCGGAGAACTCGTCGAGCTCTCCCGCTGACACCGCGCGGATGGCAGCCCGCCAGGATGGGCAATGGATCCCGGTGGGACGATCTGATCCCATCTGCAATCGCACGAAACTCGCGGCGCTTCGGGACGGAGAATTCCTGTCCTCCCGAGGAGGTTTAGAAGGCAAGGGCGTAGCAGAACAAGAGCAGCAGTAGCAGCGGGATCAGGGACACCAGGGTCAGCACGGCGACCACCTGGAGAAATGGGTGCGGGCGTACGGCCACGGCGCTCGCGGCCAGGCCAGTCGCGACGACGATCAACCCGGTCGAAGTGAGGACCCCGATTCGTGCGGAATGCACGATCGTCGCGGAATTGTCGGGGAAATAGCCCTCTTCGAGTTTGACCCCGAACACCGGGCTGCTCAACTCGTTGAACAACAGCAGGATCACCAGCGCCAGCACCACCATCGCCAGCAGCGCTAGGCACGCCCCTAACAGGTTGCGGTTAGGCGGCTTTGGCGCCTGGCCGCAGTGGATTCGTGCCGGCTGGCCCATGTCGTCCAAGCGCATGGTCAGATTTTTGTTCCCTTCGGGGCGCTGACCTCGTAGCCACCCGCGTCGTCGGTGAAGGTGACCGTGAACTGGTGTTTGATGTGGTCAATGGTGGCCTGGCAGGTGAAGGTGGCTCCCTTGAGAATGGTGGGGTTGTGGCCGTCGTTGCAGGTGACGTCGCTGACGTTCTTGGCGGCGTAACCGTTCGGATCGGACAAGACGTGCGTGACGCCGGCTGCGACAGCGCGGACGTCGAGTTGTTTGGTGACGAGAAAACCGGGTGCTACGAATCCCGCGAAGAGCACCGCCGCGGTGATCGCGGTGAGCGCGCCGCCCAGGTAGAGCGGAAGGTGTTTGCCGCGCAGGCCAACTCGGGGACTACGGGCCGTGAAGGCGGTTGGTGCCCAGGGGTTCGCGCCTGGTGGTAGGTGAGGATGCGGGTAGGGGAAGGGGCCGGCCTGGGGCGTCATCGGGAAGGCTTGTGGGCGGGGCAGTGGCTGGATAGGCGGTTCGTAGAAGCCCTGGGGAGCGACCGGCGGCATCCCCGGCGCGTACGGGTGGCGCGGTGGCGCCAGGGGCGGCTGCTGTGGGTGTTGCATCGGCGACCTTTCTCTGTGCGTGGCCGAGGGCCGCAATGGCATCGTGCCCGAACAGTAACCCAAGCAGTCCCCATAGCGCAATGGTTTAGAAACCACAGCACGCTTGTGGGGCCGTCCCGCTTGCGAGTCATGGGCCCGGTGAAGCAACCGCGTCAGCAGCTCACTCTAGGGTGTCTACCTGGATTAATGTGGTGAGTCGCCCATCGGTACGCACGACGCGAGAATCGCAGAACGCCGCAGGCCCTCGACAGCGGCGCTGTGCTTTCTAGCCCACCTTTACGGTTCGGATGAGGTAGCATTTAGCCGAGCGCTTTGTTTAACAGCAGAGCATCAGTGCCTCAACCGGGAAAGGGAGCGACGATTGATTGCCAGCCCAGTGACGACGCCCGCGCTAATTGTGCGGGTCGGTCGCGCGACGCACACTCTTCACGCCGCCGCGGGCGCGGTATTCATCGGCAGAGATCCTGAGGCGGCGGTCGACATCGATGATGAGCGGGTTTCACGGCGCCATGTTGTCCTCGAACCCCACCCCGATGGTTGGTACGCCGTCGATGTCAGCACCAACGGAATGTTCGTCGACGGAGAACGCCGCACCCCGGTACCCATTACCGCTACCACGACCCTGCACCTCGGGACCCCAGATGGGGTGGCCGTGACCCTTACCACCGACGTGACTCAGGATGAGTCGACCCAGGCACTGGGGTCAGCTCAGACCGAGCATCCGTCGCGAGCCGAGAAAATCGCCGCGGCGGGGCGTCTGCGGGCTGGCCAAGCGGTCCGTGCGCGTCGTGAGCAGTTGGGGATCTCCCAGCGGGGCCTGGACAACGACGGGATCTATAACCAGTCCGCTCTCATCAATTTCGAGCTGGGTCGCAGCTGGCCGCATCCCAGCACGCTGGCAAAACTGGAAAAGAAATTGGACTTGCCCGCCGGGTACATCGAGGCGCAGCGACGCGAGGGCGAGCTAGCAGCAGCGGCCGTCCCTGAGGCTGGTAGCGACGAGGCGACCGAGGTGTTGACCGACTCCATTCACGCGCCGACTATTTCGCGCACGGTCGAGCTCGCTCTGCAAGCCGTCAGCGTGACCATCGCGGACTTGCCTGAACCGAACGCCCCGGACTTCACCGCCAAAGCCACTGCGATCCTGGCTGATCTGCGCAGGCTCGAGGGCCTGGCGTTGACTGCTGCGCGCCAGCCCACTGGGGGCGCTGCGGCCATGAAGGCGTTGAGCCGTGTGCGGCGCACCTACAACGATGTGATGATGCGCGCCGCCGCCTCGCCGTCGGCGACGTTGGGGCAGCGGCTTTACGGGGCCCGCCACCGGGCGGAGCTGAGCCTGGAAGAGGCGGCCATAGGCTCCGGGCTGCCCGCCTCAGCCCTTGAAGACGCCGAAGCCGAACGTCCCGTAACGCCCGATGTCGCCGACGCAATCGAGCTCCTGATCGCCGACCTGTTAGACAAATAACCGATCACGATGTGAGCGAACGATGCTGTCGGGGCGCCGCGCGCGTCTTGGCTGTCGTCAGAAGACGTGACTGTGGGGAGCCGCGATCACGAAGCCATGGGTTTGTGGACCGCTGTTGTCGGCACCGATGGCCTTCGGCGCGTTGAGCCTGCACACCAGATCCGCCGATCGCGGCACCCCGCAGACCAGCGATTGGGTGTTCGAGAACGCCCAGAACACGATTTTGTGCCCCGCTGGCAGCAGGACCGGCGCCTGGCCCGTGGTGTCGCCGAAGAATCGTTCGGGCGGGGTGGGCAGAAACCGCGCCGGCCCGTTGGCCTGGGCGTAGACCGTGGGCAGTGTCACCACCCGGGTCCCCGCCGGCGCCCCGGGCAGATCACCCGCGCACGTCACGTCATGCATCACCTTGACCACGGTCTTTTTGCACAGCAGGCCACTAGGGGTGGTGAACAGCAGATCAGGTAGTGCCGTGAGGTCGCGGGTCTGTTTGGGCAGTGGCCCGCTGTCGTCGATCAGTGCATCAATGTCATCGGGCGCTGCGGTCGCATGCAGGGGCAGACCGACCAACGCCGGCCAGGCAAGCGCCAGCGCGATCAATATGAGCGATCGTTTCGCAGCAACATCCTTGAGCCGGGTTCTCGGCGCGTGAAAGATGTTGGCGTTCTTCATTTTTTATTGGGTGATTTCGGCCAGCGAGACCCACAGGTATGGGCCTGCCGGGTTGATGACGATCCCGCTGTGGCCTTGCGCGCGAGCCATGTTCACCACTTGTTCGACCGTGAGGGGCCCGGCCGCATCAGCGGGGCTCCAAGCTAGAACTTCTGGGCCGCTGGTGAAGCCGAAGATGCTGGAGCTGCCGTCGGGATGTGTGGTGTTGCGAACGGCGATGTGCCCGTTGCCTTGGGAATCGTCGGCGGCGATTGCCAACGGTCCGTTCTGGCGCACCACGTCGACGACGGTGTGCCTGTCGATCTTGCCGGCAGCGTGATCGGCCAGCGCCCGTTTGAGCGGCTCGTTATTCGGATTGCGCAAGGCGAAATCGATTTCGGCGGCCGACAATGCACAGGTGGGGCCGGCGGGGTCGATATAGAGCCAGTCGTTGCCTTGGCTTTGGGCCAGCTCCAGGGCCCCGGTAGCCGACTGCACCAATGACTGCGTGCGCGTACCCGGCGGGTGCAGGCGGGCGATCTCCTCATGACGGGTATAAGCGAACAGCGCCGACCCTTTGCCGTGGGGGCCTGTGCCGCCGCGGATTTGGAGGCGAGACCCGGCCGCGAACGGTGTTTGGCCGGTAAATGCATCGGATCCGGTGATGTCGAAAAGCACCTCACCGACCATGCACAAACGGAGTACCTCGAGCGCCCCGCGCTGGTTGGGTTGTGCGGCGAAGGCGGCGACGGCTTGTCGCAGCGCCACATTGTCGACCAGGGTGGCGCGGTTTCCGTTGTCCTCGGTTGGCATTGCCATACGGATTCCCCTGACTGCACAGATAGCGTGATTCAACGATGGCCTGGTTCTTAACGCGTCGTGCGCTGCAGCCTGAACGCGGCGCGCGGTGTCTCGTTGGCGGTTTAGTGGATTTGGTTGCCAAGTTTGGTGACCAGCGCGGTGTTGAGGTAGGTGGTGGCTGCTGGGCCGCCGGCGTTGAGGGCGGCGATGGTGGCGGGGTCATCGACGATGACGAGCGTGCCGCCGAAACTGCTGTATTTGGCGGGCAGGCCGCCGTATCCGCCGCCGCCGGCGCCCGGGTCGGTGCGCAGCAGCAGCATGACGTCGCTGCGTTGAGCGATGTAGTCGACGTCGTCGATGTTGAACGGGACGGTTGGTGGGCCGCCGGGGGCGCGTTTGTAGTGGGTGTTGTAGGGGAAGCCGATGCTTTCCAGGTAGCTGCTCGGCGGTGATGGGACCGCCGCCGCGGTGGTGTTGGTCCCGGTGTAGTTGACCGCGACGATGGATTTGCCGCCGAAACTTCGATGCTCGGAGCGGATCTGGTTCTGCTCGGACTGCGCCTTGTCGACCAAGGTTTTGGCGGTGTCGGTGCGGCCCAGCGCGGTGGCGATCCAGTTCAGTTGGGCCTGCCAGTTCCAGTCTTGGGTGTTGTCGGCGGGTTGGGTCAGCGTGGGGGCGATCGCGGCCAGCGAGTTGTAGGTGGTCTGGTCGATGTTGTCGGTGTCGATGATGAGGTCGGGTTTGGCAGCGGTGATGGCGGCGGTGTCGGCGGCGGCGAAGACCGGTGGGGTGGAATGGATGAGCGGCTGCAGCCAGCTCGGTGTGGTCGCGCCGGGCGCGTTCATCACCACTACAGGGGCGCCGAGTGAGAGCACGGCATCGGGGTCGCCAGCTCCGAGCGCGGCGATGGCCATCGGGCGGTGCTCGAGTTTGAGGGTGCCGAATTTGGTGTTCAGGGTCTGCGGTTGGTATGGGCCCAATCCGGTCCTGGTGGTGCCGAACAGGTGAATGCCCACCACTGTCGCTGCGACCAACGCGGCAACCACGATGGTTGCTCCCACGATCAGCCGGGTGCGGTTGCGGCGCTTGGGTTTAGGACCGGACTCGGTTGGGCGACCGGTCGGGGTTGAGGGGGGCGGTGCGCCCGTGAACGGCTGCGGCGCCGCTCCATTCGCGGATGCTGCGCGGGGATCATAGGCCGGCCACACCGGTGCGGAGCCCGCCGGTAGGGAAGGTCCGGTGGGTGGGTAGGTCAGGGTGGGATTGGTCGGCTGGGATGGACGAGGTCCGGTGATGGTTGGCGGTGCCGGATTGTTAGTCAGCGCCGCAGTAGTCGCCGCAGCCAGTTCGCCAGCGGTCTGGAAACGATCAGCTGGATTTTTGGCCAGCGCGCGAGCCATCACCTCGTCGATCTGCGGTGGCAGGGTGGGGTTGATGTCGCTGGGGTGCGGGACAGGCCGCATCAGGTGTCCGACCAATATGGCCTCAAGGGACTTGTTGGAGGGGTCCTCATACGGGGTGCGGCTGGTAAGCAGCCGAAACAGGGCACACCCCAGCGAGTAGATGTCGGTGCGGTGATCGGCGGGTCGGCCTTCGATGGTCTCCGGCGCGGCGTAGGCCGCGGTGCCGACCATCGAGCCCGTCGCGGTCAGGGCGGTGGCATCGTCGAGAGCGCGTGCAATGCCGAAGTCCGCCAATAACACTCGTTCACGCTCACTGCCGGGCGCTGCGACGAGGAAGTTGCCGGGTTTGATATCGCGGTGTAAGACGTGCTGCGAGTGGGCGTAGTCGAGTGCGGCGGCGACGTCGGTGATGATGCGCACGATACGGGCCGGGGTGAGGTTGGCGCGGTCCAAATCGTTGGCGGCGGTTCCTTTGACGTATTCCATGGCGATCCACAGGTGCCCGTCGGTTTCGCCTCGGTTGTAGACCCGCACGATGTTCGGGTGGTCCAGGCTCGCGGCCAGGTTGGCTTCGCGGATGAAGCGCTCCCTGAATTGGCGGTCTCCGCACAGTTCGCCGGACAGGATTTTCAGCGCCTCGCTGCGGGGCAGCGTCGGGTGGCGGGCCAGATACACTGTGCCCATCCCGCCCTGGCCCAGCACGCCTTCGATGCGGTAGCCGGCGATGATAGTTCCTACATCAAGGGGCATTCAGCGGCTCATTTCCCTGTCAGCATGCGGTATTGGGCGGCCATCATCTGGTGCACAGCGTGTTCTTGTTCGTTTTGCATCTCGAATGCGTAGCGGTCGGCGCGGGCCACGCACCAGTAGCCCAGGGTTTCGTTGAAGCATTTCGCCTTGGGCATGCCGCTGATCCCGCCGACCTGGTTGGGCCCGGTCTCATCGGCGACGAGGCGCGCCGCGGAGGCCGTGTCGGGGGTTTGGTAGACGCGGGTTTCGAGGACGTAGGAGACCTGTTGCACGCCAGCGGATTTGAACATCGCCGCCAAGTGGACGGGGTCGCCGGTGGCCAGGTGCAGCGCCCCATGGGCGTCATAGATCCCGTCGCTGATCGATTCGTTTTCTTGGCGGGGGGCCACCGTGTGGGCCATCAACCCATCGGGGTCCAGCGGCAGTTGAGCCATCTGATCCGGCGGGGTCGGCTTGAATTTGTCGACCAGGAGCTGCTGCAAATCCAGTGTGGTGGCGATCAACCCGGCAGCCGTATCGGGTTTGTCAGCCGACGTCGCTGTTTGTGCCAGCACGTATTGTCCGTGTGCGGTCAAGGCGGTCACCGAGAACCGCGGGCCGGGGTCGGGGTATTGCGCTGTCCATTGGTAGGTCAGTGCCGTCGTAGCTGGGTATCGGGGAATCGAAAACAGTTGCGTCGGGATGGGTTTGGTGTCAAAGGGCATCGTCAGGGCAGCGCCTTTGGCTGCCATCGCGGTGATCGCGGCGCTCGCATCAGCCGGGCTGGCCAGTTCCAACACCGTGGTCAGCAGGTCCTTATAGGGGCCCTTGTCGGTGTGACGGGCGCTGGAAAACCCGGCCAGCAAGTTGTGGCCGTTAAGCGCCTCCCCCAGGGGGGCCCCGAGCAGCGCGTTGACCGCATCGACGTCTTTGACCACGCCGGATTCGATTTGCGCATAGTCGATCAGGTCGGCGTCGACCTCCCACGGGCCCACCACCACGCTGGCCAGGCGGCGCCCTTCGGCCCAGCCGCCGCGCAGCGCGTCGCCGGCCAACCCCAATGGGGCGCGGGGGGTGGTGGGGAAGTTCCCAGCATCGAGCAACGCCAGATTCACACCGTCGGGGCTGGCCTCCCCGGGGGCTTTGACCGCGCTGCCGGCGATCGTGGTACTGCAGGCCACCGTCAGCGCCGCGACTCCGACGGCCGCGGCGCGCAACCATGAACGGATGCGCCCGGTCATGGCGCGGTCAGCATCAGGTATTGGGCAGCCATGATCTGATGGGCCTCAACCTCTTGGGCCGCAGTGGCTTTGAACGCGTAGCGCGCTGCGGTGGCGATGCACACAAACCGCACCGCCCCCAGGTCGGTGATGTCGGGCCCGCGGTCAAAGCAGCGCGCTGAGGGTAGACCGTTGATGCCGGGGGCGGAGTGATAGCCCAGGAACGGCACGTCGATGCGGGCAAGCCCATCAGCGGCGCGCTGGGCGCCGGTGGTATCGACGGCCTCGTAGATGGTGGTGCGGTCGACGGCGACGTGGGTAATGCCGGCGTCGTTGTACATCGCCTGGGTGGCAACCGGGTCGGATCGGAAATGTAGTGAGCCGTGCGCGGAGTAGACCCCACCCTGGTTGACGTTGGGGTCGGTGGCCGGCACGGTGCGGGCCAGCAGACCGGTCGGGTCGGCCGGCAAGCTGGCCAGCCGATCGACTGGGGTGGCTTGAAAGTGGTCAGCGGCCGGGCCTTGCAAATCCAGGGTTTTGGCGATCATGTCGGCGACCGCCGCGGAGCTTTCCTTGGATCCGGCGAACTGGAAAAACACGTACAGGCCGTGCGCGCTGAACGCTGAGGCTTCAAAACCTCCTGACAGCGGGGCCACGTAGGCCCGCGTGTTGGGATAGTTGGGGATCGCCAGCCGGGTCGCTGGGATGTTGCCCGGGCGGATGGTGCCCACATCAGCGGCGGCCATCGCCGCAGCCGCATCCGTCGCGTCTTGGGGGCTGGGGAACCGAAACACCCCGTTGTCCAGGATCTTGGGCTTGTCAGCGCCGGCCTGTCCCTGTGGAGGTGGCGGGGTGGCGCGCCCACTGACGAAACCGGCCACGAAATGATGCGCGGCGGCGATCGCGGCGATCGAATCCCCACGCACCAGCGCCGATAGCCGTGTGGGCTCGGGAAACGCTGTCGTGGGCGCGATTTCGGCGTTCGTCGGGCTGATCAACGTGGCGTCGATCTGCCACGGTCCGGCCACCATGTCGGCCATCCGCTGGGCCTCGACGCGGCGCCCGGCGGCGTCATCGGCGACGTTGCCCAAGGGGGGGCCGGGGCCGGCGCGGATAGTTACCGGGGTCGAGCAGGGCCGCGTTGGCCGCCGCGGGCGCCGGGCCGCCGGATTTGACGGCTACCCCCGTCACCTGGTTCGAGCAGCCGCTGCCCACGACGACCACTACGGCGAGGCTGAGCAGCAGCGGCGATAAGCCCCGGCGCGCGGCGGCGATGCTTGTGTGTCGGATCTTCACCGGGCGGCTTTCGCTGATCCGCTCCGGCGCCTGTTGGGCCGTTTGCCCGACCAGCGCCGCAACGCCATGCGGTCGATGAAGATGGCGCTGGCCGCCCGCCGTTCCGAGACAGCCTTGTCGGCCACCGCCATCACCGCGAGTTGGCGGACTCGGGCACCGAGTCGCTTCTCCTGGTCGCGAATGCGATGCCATTCGGCACCGTCAGCGTCCAGGTCAGCATTGTCGTTGAGATAGTCGATCGCCGCGTCGACCGCGCACTGCTGTAAGTCGGGATTGTCCGGATACAGCAGTGCGGCCTCGCGCGCGGCGCGGTGCAGGCGGTTCCGCGCCGCAGCATCCAGCTGGCGGGCGCGCGCGCTGTTGAGCAGCGTCGCCATCGGCTCAGCCGCCGATTCGTCGCGCACGTCCGATCCCTCCTTTTCTCAGGTCCCGCGGCCGGCCTGTGTGCGCCGGCAACGATGGGGAGAATGGTAGTCGCTACTACCAGGGCGTCAGCTTCGATCGCTGATTTTGCCCATCATCGCCCTGGCCACATCGCTGGCGTCCTTGCCTGGCGCGGGCGCCACGTCGCGGAAATAGACCGCCTCGACCTCCACCAGGCAATTGCCCCGCACACCGAGCGCGCGCACCCGCCGCAGTTTCGTGTGCAGGTCTACCTCTTCCACGGTGGCTTCCACGACTGAAGCACCGGCGTGCACCTCGGTGATCTCATTCTGAAATCCCAGGCCGCTGTCGAGGCGCTGACCGGCGCACCGCGACCACTGCGAACCGAATTTCTCAAACAACGCATTGGCCGCCGCCGTGTTCGGTAACGCGACCACACCCTCGACGAGATCGATCACCGTGGGAAATTCGCCGACATCGGCGGCCCACCACTGTTCGTGAGCAACGTTGACCACCTGCGCATTACGGTAGGCCTCGCCCATCAGGATGTGCGCCAGCGAGGCGCAATCGCTGCGTGAAGCGTCCGGCCAGTCCCAGTACATCTCCGCCGGGCCGCCGAACTTCGGCGGCATACTGTCATCGAGTTTGAACGATTGACCGAACACGTGGGACAACTCAGCATCGGTCAGCATCGCCTGCTTGATGACTTCGCCGACCAGCGGGCGCGGTTTGAGGTCCGGCGCCGCGCGCACAGTGCCGCTGACGACATCAGCGCAACCGGCCACCAGCGTGATCAACGCCGAGGACACCAGCACCAGGATCAGCCGAACGACATTGGGCGCCAAGCGCATCCAAGCCATGGCCGCTCCTCTCTTCTCGCGCGAGTAGCAACGGTGGGTCTGGTCAGCGGGGGTTGACACGATCGGCCATCCGGGTCGCGATCTTGAGGCCCTGATCGGTGCGGTTATTACCGCAGCTGCGCACATCGATGACGATGTTGTTGCGGGCGGTCATGGCCCGTTGGCACTGCCAGCCCCCCGCACCTTCCTGGGTGTTGATGATGCTGAGCATGCCGTCACGGTTGGCGACCGTGCTGGCCATCCAGATGCTGTCTGGTTGACCCCGCTCGAGCAGGCGCAAGGTGGCGCCGTTGCATTTCGGCCAGGCCGCAGCCTGCTTGGCCACGAAGTCGCTGGCCGCCGTGGCGGTCGTGAAGTAGATCGCGGCGCTGTTGTCCAGGTGCTCAACGACTTTCGGGTCCTGCAGGGACTGGGTGCGTATCCCTACCCAACCGGTGCCCTCAAGTTCGGACTCGAGCGCGGGGATTTGGATCTCGCCGCATTCGGGCCGGTCGGTATTCACGCCGCTGTAGGCCACGTCGTCGCTACCGGCGTCCGGTGTTGGCGCGATGTTCGTCGCGCCCTCGATGCTGCTGATGGTCGCCACATCCAGCAGCAGCCCGGGCAGCGCCGACAACGGCACCGTTGCCGCCGCTTGCCGCGTTGGGCTCGGGCTGGCCTGCGTCGAGGACGGGCGGGGGGAGCGAGTCACTGCCACGCTGCCCATGTCATCGGGGCTGCTGGCGACGTTGATCACGATTCCGGCGGCCACTATGGCGACTATGACCGCGGCGGCGGCGCCGATCCGGGCCCACAGGGGGAACCGCTGGTGGCGCGGCGCCGCGATCGCAGCAGGGTAGCCCGGGCCGGCGCCCCAGGACGGCGCCGGCGGCAGGGGCCGGACCGGGGGAGGGCCGCCTGCGAATCCGAGTGGCCGCCGCGGCAGCACCACGGTGGCTTCCTCGCCGGGCCCGGGGCCCATGGGCGGCATCGCAGCAGGCTGGTAGCCGTTGCGCATCGCGGCATTGCCCGATGGCGGGGCGGTCTGGGCGGTGCTGAGCGGCGGGTTCGCGTGGTGGGGCATCTGCTGTCCTTCGGGGATAGGCGAGGTTGCGGGGTGCGCAGTGGGTCGCTGTATGGCGGCCGGGGTTTGTCCAAGGCGAGGGGTGAAGCCCTCGGACGCTGCCGCGCTGTCATGCATGCTTTGGATTAGACCACAGCAAAAAACATAGCGCAATGGTTCATAACATTGCACCACTGTGGTTTTGTTGGTAGCGTCTGCATCCGTATCCACCAGGCCCAGCAAGGAGAACCGCCCGAATGAGCGCCTCAAGACCACCCGCGAAGACCACAGAAAACAGCGCACCAAAACACAGCACCCGTACATCGCGGCTGACCGCCACCGGCCGCTGGGCAATCCTCGCCGCCACCGCCCTATGCCTGCTGCTCACCGGCTGCACCGCCACCACCACCGGCCACCCCGCAGCCGCCGCAGACCTCGGCCGCTGGCAACCGCCGGCGATCCTGCCCCAACACCTGCCAGACCTGTTGCTCAGCGAAAACGACATCAACACCGCTGCGCACACCACAGGCATGGCCGTGCGCACACCGATCACGCACATGTGGCACGACGAGGACACCATCTCCACCCCGGCTTGCCTCGACACCTACTTCCCAGCCGAAGCCAACGCCTACCAAGGCACCAACTGGACCGCCATGCAAGGCCAAATCCTCGACGACGCAACCACACCGGGGAGCGCCCGCCACGCACTGGTCCAGGCCCTCATCAGCTTCCGCGACGCCGACTCAGCCCAACAATTCTTCAGCCAAGCCAAAACACGCTGGTCGGGCTGCGCAAACCACTCGCTCACCGTCGTCCTGCACAGCCACGCCCCGGTGACATGGAACTTCGGCGAGCTGCGTGCCACCGACACCACCTTGACCAGCACCCAAACCCAAGCCAGCGGTGAAGGTTTCACCTGCCAACGCGCCCTGGGGCTGGCCAACAACGTCATCATCGACACCCTGTGGTGCGGCTTCGACACCACCAGCCAAGCCAGCGACATCGTCGCCAAGACCACCGGCGCCATCTCCCAGGCCTGACCCAGCGAGCTCGCCAGTCCATCGTCGACTTGATGGGCACATGACACAGAAGAAGGAGGTGCCGGCAGTGCGCGCGCTTGCCGTCCCCGTCTCAGCAATACTCATCGGCGCCGCGAGCGTGGCATGCCACCAAAAGCCGGCATGTTGCGCCGCCCCGCCGCTACCCCCTCCGGTCAACTTCGACGACTACCGGTCCGTCAACACCGACGACTACCGCACCTATTCGACCTACGGCTGGAACGGAATTCAGTTCGCCACCCGCGCCGGAATCCGCTGCCGAATCTATGACGGCCCACACTCGTTCCAGTACGCCGCCGCAATCGACTGCTGGGGGCCGCTCCCTGGCGTGGCATCTGGGGTGAACTACGCAAAGGTATCCGAGTGGCCCTACGACAAAGACACCTTGACGCCGATCACGCGGGGACCCGCGCCCCCAGGGCACACCGAAGTCTTCTCCTTGCTCAGCCACACCGACCTCAACGAGCAAGAGACCTACCACGCCGGCCCGACCGAGAAAAGAACCGTCGACCCCGCCAGCTACCACCTACTCAATCCTGGGCAGAAGATTGTCGTCCCCGGAGGACACCGCGGCGACGACGACCTCAACACATCAATATGCGCCGTCGTCACTGACGACTCGATCACCTGTGAAATCCAGAACCTCTATCACGACGGCACACATGGCTTCCGGATCCTGCCCCAAGTCAGCCAGACCTACTGATTGGATGATGTTGTGGCTAAACAGATCACCGAGCGCGAACCGCGCAACAACAACAGCAACCTGATCGGCTTGCGGGGCGCCATACTCTGCGCCGGCGTGGCCACTGCGCTTACCGGCCTAACAGCCCCTCCCGCTGCCGCAGATCCATCCAACTACACCGGCTACCACCCCGTCGACCCGAAACCCTTCCAGACCTTCAACACCTACGGCGGCGGCGGCGCACAGTTCACCTCGCCCAGCGGCCAACTGTGCCGAATCGTGGTCATCTCCCGCGGCATGTTCGCCTACATCGAATGCCTAGGCGAGCTACACGGCTCCGCCGAAGGCAACAACCTCGTGCGGATCACGACCACGGCCCCAAGTGGCTTTTCGAAGACCACGCGCGAAGAGTTCCTCAGCACCCAGCGCGTAGGACCCGACGGCGTCACCCGCGAACCCACCGGTGCCGCCGGATTCATCCCGCTGCCCGCAGGCAGCAGCCTGACCTACACCAGCAGCGTCTGGTCCGGCACCTGCGCAGTCGACGCGACCAGCACCCGCTGCACCGTTACCAGCAACCACAGCGACGGCACCGTCACCACCAAGAGCTTCGCATCGACCGCCACCGACGCAACAATCGACTGATGTTTGCCCGGTCCGCCGCGGGACCCAGCGCCTTTATGCTGACCACGATGGCGAATCACGGCCCCGATCCCACCACGCCGCTGTGGCGCGCGGCGCAAGTGTTCCGCCTGCTGAGCTGCATCTACGCCACCGGCTTTCAAATCGCGATCAACCCGGATCTGGTTCGGCCCGTGCTGGGTTGGGTGCTGTTCGCCGCGCTGATCGGCTGGAGCGCGGCCTGCGCGATCGCCTATCTGCGGGGCTTCGGCCGCAAACCGGCGTGGGTGCTCGCCGAGCTGGCGGTCGTCGTCTTGCTGATGTGGTCGAACAACCTCGTCGCGAGCCCGCACTGGGCGGCCGACAACCAGACCTGGCCGACGACGTTGTGGGCCAGCAATCCCACGATTTCGGCCGCCATACAGTTCGGCCCCGCGGGCGGCATGCTGACGGGCCTGGCGGTGATGGCCACCAATTTCGCCGTCAAGAACTACCTCGCGCTCAACCTCGGGCACAACGCCACCGTCATCATCGAACTGGCGATCGGCATGGCCATCGGGATGGCCGCGCAGACCGCGCGCCGCGCGCACGACGAGCTGCAACGCGCGGCGCAGTTGACGGCCGCGGTGCAAGAACGCGACCGGTTATCCCGCCAGGTCCACGACGGCGCCATCCAGGTGCTGGCGCTGGTCGCCAAGAAGGGGCACGAGATCGGCGGCCCGACAGCCGAACTCGCCGACCTGGCCAGCGAGCAGGAGCGCGCGTTGCGGCGCTGGCTGGCGTGCGCGGACGTCGATCCCGACGCCGACAGCGCGACGATCGACCTGCGCGCGCTGCTGCGGTGCCGGGAGTCCGATCGGGTGTCGTTCAGCCTGCCGGGCACTGCGGTGCCGTTGGGACGTTGGGCGGCAACCGAACTGGATGCCGCGGTGGGCAACGCGCTGGACAACGTGGTCGGCCATGCCGGTCCGGATGCGCACGCCTTCGTGCTCGTGGAGGACCTCGGCGATTCCGTCGTGGTCAGCGTCCGCGACGACGGCGTGGGTATTGCCGCCGGCCGGCTCGAGGAAGCGACGCGTCAGGGGCGCCTTGGCATCGCCCAATCGATCGTGGGGCGCCTCACGGCGCTGGGTGGCAGCGCCGAATTGCACAGCGAGCCGGGGGAAGGCACCGAGTGGGAGTTGTGCGTGCCACGCGGACAGGGACGCCATGGCGGATGACGAGACGCCGACCACGGTGATGGTGGTCGACGACCATCCGATCTGGCGTGACGCCGTCGCGCGCGACCTGGCCGAAGGTGGCTTCACCGTGGTCGCCACCGCCGACGGCGTGGCCGCCGCGGGACGGCGGGCCGCCGTGGTCAAGCCCGACGTGGTGGTGATGGACATGCAGCTGACCGACGGCGACGGTGCCCAGGCGACCGCCGCGGTGCTCGCGGTCTCCCCCTCGTCGCGGGTGCTGGTGCTGTCAGCCTCCGACGAACGCGACGACGTCCTGGAGGCGGTCAAAGCCGGCGCGACGGGATACCTGGTCAAGAGCGCCTCGAAAGCCGAACTGGCACAGGCGGTTACCGCCACCGCAGCCGGGCGGGCCGTGTTCACCCCGAGCCTGGCCGGGCTGGTGCTGGGCGAATACCGGCGCATCGCACAGAGCAAGGACAGCACGGACGACGGGCCCGCCCGCCCCAGCCTCACCGAACGCGAAACAGAGGTGTTGCGCTACGTGGCAAAAGGGCTGTCCGCCAAGCAGATCGCCCAGAAGCTGTCGTTGAGCCACCGCACGGTGGAAAACCATGTGCAGGCGACCTTCCGCAAGCTCCAGGTCGCCAATCGGGTGGAGCTGGCACGCTACGCCATCGAGCACGGCCTGGACGAAGAGCCGTGACCCGCGGGGCGGCCGGATAACCACACTTACCCCGCGGGCCAACGATCTTGGGCTACCGCGTTGCGAGGCGGTGTCGCACCGGGAGTGTGGCCAGGATTCGCGCACTCACCAGCGCGCTCACCACCACGGCCATGCACGCCAGGCCGTCGTCCTTGAGCCCCCACCTGATCGCCGCGAGCAGCGCCACGCCGGACGTGCACAGCAGGGCGCCGATGGCCGCGCCGCGCCACCGCGACGTCACCGCGGGCGCACCGTCCCAGCCGGACAGCGGGTTGTTCTCCAGCGGCCGCAGCGCCACGAACAGCACCGCCACCGCGACCATCACGATGAACACCTGCGCGAAGCTGATGGCGAGGAAATCCTGCGCACCCGGAAAGCGCGGGCAGCCAAAGAAATCGAAGACCAGATGCACACCCAACAGCACCGGCATGTGCCACAGATACAGCGTCATCGCGCCCGAGTTGCCGATGGCGGTCCACCACCACACCCGCGGCCGCTGCGCCCAGCGCGCGATCGCCGGTGCGGCCGCGATCGCCAACGCGCTCAGGATGATTGCGTGCCCGGCCAGCAGCAGCGACGGCGGGCTGGTGTTGGACAGATGATGGTCACCGGTGCCGACCATGCTGATCTGATACGGCCCCCAGCGCACCAGCGCGACGTCGACGGCGAAGAAGACGGCGGCGACGGCCAGCGCGGCGCGGCCGCCGAGCAGCCCGCGACGGTAAGCCACGCCGAACATCGCGGGAATGAGCCAGACGGCCAGGTTGAGGTAACCCAACGGCATCATCGCCGGCCAGTGCAGCCGGATCACGTCGATCATCGCGATCGCCCCGTAGACCGCCGCCACCCCGGCGGCCAGCCGCCCGGCCGTGCTGACGCGGTGCAGCAGCGGCATGGCGGCCAGCACCAGGACGTAAGCCCCCAGGAACCACAGCAGCTGCGTGCTGACGCCGGCGATCGGATCGTAGATGTGCCGCGGCAGCGCCCGATACAGCACCGTCAGCACCACGGCCCAGAACGCCAGGTAGTAAAACACCGGCCGGAACAGCCTGGTGCAGCGCCTCATCAGCCAGTCACCCCAATTGGTGCCCGGAGCCCAGGAGGACACGCACGCCGCCGCGCCGGCGAAGAAGAACAGCGGCATGATCTGCAACAGCCACGTCATCGCCTGAAACAGCGCCGAGGTGGTGAGCAGGTTGTCCCAGATCAAAACGTTATTGCGGATGATGCTGGCCGCCATCACGGTATGGCCGAGCACCACGCCGACCAGCGACGTGATGCGGATGACGTCCAGGACGCGGTCGCGATCGGCCGGCGTACTCGCGGCCACCTCGGCGACGTCTGGAAACCGGACAAGAGTGGTCATGGGAGCGGAATTGCCCTTCTGTGCTGTGACTGCGGAGCGTTGTGGTGGAGCAGGAATCGTGCGATGAGGAAAGCATCGCCGGTGGCGCGGGCGCGGGCCTGCGCACTTCTACGCGACAAGGCTGAGTAGTTCTACTCAGCCCGCGGCGTTGAGCGGGTCGTAGTCGGCCAGCAGCCTTTCGATGCGGGCCTCATCGAGCCGCACCCGAACGGTTGCGGCCTCCTGCTGGTCGCGGATCACCTTGGCCAGGGTGAACGCGCTCGACACCAGAAAGAGGAAGGTGACCCCGAGGAACAATCGCGGCCAGGGGTCAAGCGGCAGGAAATAGATTCCGCCGAGCGCGGCCACGAAGCTGATCGCGAATGCAACGGCGGCCTGGACGAAGAAGGCGGCGGTGGTTTTCGACATGCTGTTGGGAACGGTCATGCCAATAAGCCTGCGGCAGCGGACCGTTCGCGGGATCCGTAAGACTACTCAGATTTCGCGGTGCGGTCGCGGGGCCGCGCCAGCAGCGCCGCCGCCGCGCCCGCCGCGCCCACCCCGATCGCCGCGGCGGCCACCGTCGCCACCTCGACCGCGGCGAACTCGGAGTCCACCAGCGGTTTGACCACCGCCACCGCGGCCACCGCGGGCATCACCAGCCGCACCCACCAGGCCACCACGCTGTCGCCGGGGACTCGCGAATTAGCTTCTGTGACAAACACATACAGCGCCATCAGCAGCAGGGGCGCCGCGCCGAGAATGACCAACCCGATCCAGCGCGCACCGTGCGCCGACAAGACGGCAGCCGTCACCGCGACAAGCGCCATCAGCACCACTCGCGCGATGGTGTTCGGCCGCGCCTGGCGCGTTACCGCCAGGTCCGCGGCGACGCGCACCACTGCCCACCCCGAGGCCAACGCAGCGGCCACCCCGACAGCGACGCCGGTGATAGTCATCCACGTCCGACCCGCTTCGGCATAGAACTCCGGCACAGCTTCGCCCAGGAGTTTGGCACTCCATCGCCACGGCCCCACCACCCCCTGGTGATCACCCACCCACAACACCAGCGCCGCCGCGGCCACTACCGCGACCGCCAGCGACATGGATCGCCCCGGCCTGGCTACGCGCGCGCTTCGGACCGTGATGAGTTCAACGCCCACCATCCCCAGTCCGAAGCCGACTAACTGACCAGACAGCCGGCCCTGGGTAGCGGCCGTCCCGATGACAACGGGGTCACTGCCTGCGGCGACGCGCGCAGTGACTGCCACCGCAAGGTAGACGGAGATGAGCAACCCGGCGATCACGAGCGGCGCCACCAGCGACGCGATGACCCGAGTCGACGCCCAACAGACAATGGCGCCAACGACGACCGCGGTCCCCGCCGCGGCGACCGGTAACCACGAAAAGTTCTCGGCAGGGTCTTCACCGGATGAAAACTGCAGCAGCAGCAGCGATCCGAGGGCGGTGGCGAACTTCGCTGTCAGCACCACATAGGCGAGCAGTTGAACGGTGCCGGCTGCAGTCCCCGCCTTCGGGCCCAGTGTGGCACCAACCAATTCGGCGGTGTTGCGCGCATGGGGTGCATAGCGGCGCAGTCGCGCCAAGGCGTAGATGACCGGGACCATGACCGCTGCACCGAGCAGCGCGCCCAGTCCGTACTGCGCCGCAGACACAATCACCGCAACGCTCAGTCCGGCGGCTTGCCACGTACCGAGGACGCGCTCACCGGAGCCGGTTTCTGGCTGGGTCTGTGCCTCTAGTGATTTTTTCGGCATGTCCTTAAGCATGACTTACGCCTAATCCGGTCGAGCGGGAGCGGCATTACTGCCGAGCGCCACACTATGACGCCTCGCTCTTGGCTTGCGTATTTCTCGGCGAGGCTTCGTTCGGCGTCGGTCGCGCGGGGGCGCGGGTTTAGGGGGACTGCCGGATACTTCCGACGAGCTCTGCAACTCGCTCGTTATTGCCGCAGCGACCGACCTCAGCCCGAGGCGGGCTCGGTCGTGATAGCGCCGTCAGAGCCGTCGTGGTGCCGATGACCGTGCTTTGGCGGCCTTGTACGCCCATGACCCCAACATCAGTGCGATCAGTAACGCGCCGCCCAACATGGTGTAGCCGGTGTTGCGGTGAAAATCCCGCATGCTCGCCGGCGAGTACACGCCCTGGTGGATATTTTCCTGTGTTGCATGCCAGTTCACCGGCGCGGTCAGCACCGCTGGATCGGTGCCTGCCCGGTTCAACTTCTCGATCGTTCTTATCGACCGGTACCCGCGGGAGGTCAGCACCGAGCAGGTGTCGGCCGGGCCCATCCGGTGTCCATCGCAGTGCGGCCCAGTCAGATCTTGGTAGGCGACTAGGCCTGCCCCGAAAAATAGGGCGATGAACATCAGGCCAAGGGCGCCGACCGCGAGGCGGCCCACGACGTGCCAGAAAACCGCCCCTATGGTGGCCCCGGGGGCCGCGGGGTGTGGCCCGTCTACTTCAGCATCGGACACGACGACCCTCCGGCGAGTGGACCACCTCATGAGACGACACGCTGGTGCCTATCTACAGTCGTGAAAGTCGCTGGCTAGTTGCCGCTGCAATTGAGCCGCCTCTGCCGTCTGATTGCCCAGAGGGGCTTGGGGTTTCGGCGATCCACTGTCGTCGCGGCAGTCAGGCACTTGAAGATCTCCGGTGAACTGGTGGAAATTATCGGGCTCTACCATGAGGTGCCATTGCAGTTGTAGCGGGTGCTGTTTGGTGGGCGCTATGGTGGAAATGACTGATTTGAGGTCGCGGTAGGCCGTAGCAGGGTCTGTGATGTAAACCGAGAGCGCGGTGATTCTGGCGTCGTCGACCCGCACGTAATAGATCGGCAGTGCCAGCCGCGATATCAGGGCGTCGATGTTTGCGCGCTGCTCGGCGGTGATTGGGATACCGACTTCCCAGGTGGGGAATTTGGTCGGCTCGGCCGAACGGATATAGACGGTCATCGGTTCGGGCTGCACAGTGGCCAACACTGCGCTCAAGACGTCGTTGGTGTGGTCGATATCTGATACTTCAAGGCGCACCGTGGCACTGTCACGTGACCACAGGATCGACGCCTCTGGCACACGGGTCCTGAGTTGTCGTAACTGATGTGTGTCACCGGCGATCTGGGCGGGGTTGAGCTCTGCGCCGCGTTTTACCTCGACTCGGTCGCCAATGACGAAGGTGGTGGACTGGCGGTAGCCGTTGAAATCCCCGCCTTTGATGCGGGTGATACGTGAGGCCACCGCCGCGATCTGTTCCTCGCTTGCCTTCGGCATCGCGACTACCAGATTCAACTGGGCGCCGTTCTCAAAATCGTTGGTATATAGTGGATTAACGTCATCAACGCCCGGCATTTTGGCGATCTCGGCCTGAAGGTGGCGCACCTCGGCGCTGCGATCAGGAGGCGTGCACGCAGCCACGACCAAGGCCAGCCATGCCATGGCCGCCACGCATACCCGTTTCACCGGTGCCGGGAGCCGGCGCGTGACACGCCGCGACACTGCACTGATCACGAAGCCAAGCACCTTGCCTGCCTTGCCTTTACATCCCGATGTGAGTAACTGTGCGTTACCCTAGACTGCTTTGCAGCCCGTCGAGATGAGGCTGGTGCCCTGGGCGGTGACGTCGTACAGGTAGTGGTCAGCCACCACATATGTTGGAAGCGCTTCAACATAGGCGCGGCCATACACCGCGGTGAGCACCGCGAAGTCTTCCATCACCGGATTGCCGCTACGCCGACCCAATCGGTCTAATTCGTCGTCGACGGCGCTCATCGCCGGCCGGATGCCGTCATTGAGGGCCCTCTGTTGCGGGCTCCACTGGCTCGCGGGGATGTCCTCATCCGTGTCATGCCACGCCGCGGCGGCGTCATTGAAGTGAGCAAACACCGAGGTGAAGTCCGCGCATATCGAGTTGCTGGCGCGAAGGAATCGCTGCGGGTTGGCCGGATCGTCCGTGTGCGGTGACGCGTTCGTCGGTGGGGCCGCCGCGGTGACCAGCGGTCCGCGCAGTGCGGCCGCCCCGTGGCGAATCGCATCGCAGATGGCAAAAATCGCGTTGCCAGCCGAATAGGTAACACGCAACAGCAGATCATCAGGTGAGGTGTACTGCGGGATTCGGTCTGCGTAAGCGCGCCAGTAGGCGATCAGCTGCTCGTAGAGTTCCCGAACCACCCGGTGCGGGGTTTGCCTGGCCAGCATCCCAGTCTTATCGGCGGCCTCACGTATTGCCGTGCCGGCGGCCCGATATTGGGCGCTCAACTGCGCACTCCAGGCAGATGCCGGGATGGATTTGTCTCTGTCGTGCCAGCCAGAGGCTTTCTCGCTGGCCGCCAAGGGATGGGCAACGCTACTCCACCCCCCGCAGGTGGGTTCTTCGGTGATGACGCTGATCGGTGCGGAGTCTCTAGCACTAGCCAGGCCTGGACGCGGCGGCGAGGAATGCCTGACAACGACGATGGTCACCATGACCGAGACGGCGATAGCTACCGCAAATGCCGCCGCCCCCACGAGCATCCACTCCTGTTTGCCGCTCTTCGGTCGCCGGCCGGCGGGTGAAGACCACGGCAGCGGCGAAGCCTCCGGCGACCCCCAGTGATCATCCGGCCGCGGCACCCTCATGTGAACTTTCCTCGAACTGGAGAACCTTCGTTATGCCCGCAAGGCTCGATGAGGTGGTGCCGTCCACGCCGCTGCTGGTCCCTGCAGCAGGTCCGGCGCTCTTGGTACATCCCGTCGCGGCTATGCCAGCGGCGACAACGCTGACAATCACCGCGCCGGGATAACGACGTGAAGACATGGCCAAAGCCTACGGTGAGCGGCGCTGCGTCGAGATGGAAAACCGACGGCGGTAGCGGTGCAACCAACGATGTTCACCACGATATTCACGAAAAGTGTGGTCGAGAGTTCGGATGTCAGTTGAGATGGTCTCGAGAACGGACCGCGAAAGGAGGTGAACAGATGAAGAAAACGCTTCCTCTCGTGATGATGCTCTGTGGGCTCGTGTCGGGAGTCCTCGCAAGCCCTGCGGCGGCGGACATGAATAGCTACATGAACTGCATCCTGTTGAGTAGACAGCACTTGAACCCGGAACCACCTCAGGCAAAGCAGCTTGTCTACAACACGATCGGACAAGAAGTCTCCCGGAACATTCGCAACAACGGGAGTTCCTCGATGGCGGAGATCTCGCGTCTCGAAGGCAACGGGATTGACCCACAGCTCGCACAGATGATCGTCCAGTGTGCCAGCGTGAACGGGCCGATGTGATGTCATGTCGCGCAAGTTGCAAATGCTGGATCGGCCTGGTTCTTCCCAAGGGCCGCCTCCCTTCTGGGACACTTAGAACCTGTGTGGGCTCGAATCGTTGTTGCGCCTTGGTGGGTGAGCTGGCTGGCGAACGCCGCGTTCGGCGCGATCACGCTTGGCGCAGTCGCGGCGTTGCTGTACCCGAACTTTTTCGCCGTCACCGGATGGTTGTGGGGACCGCTCACCGTGGCGGGGTTCGCTCTACTGATATCCGCGTGCCTGGCTTTCGTCCAGCGCCCGTTCCGCCGGGCTTATTCTGCAGCCCTCACTGGACTTAGCCGCCAGCAGCTGCCCCAAATCAACAGGGCATTGCGCCGCGGAGAGATCCCTTCTGAACCGCGCGTGCTGGTGGCTGCCGTCAAGGTGGGCACTTTGCGGCTGGCGCACACGCGTAGGGCCCTGCGCGGGTCGAGGGCATTGATATGGCTGACGCCGGCCTTCCTCATCCTCGCCGGAGTTTTGTCCTTCCTAGCCAACGATATTCGGCGCGGAGTGTTCTTTGTCGGGTTCGCGCTGTACTTCGCGGCCTACTACGCATGGCTCGGGTACCGCAAGGATCAGCTGACCACGCACGTGGAGTCGTTGCGCGCAAGCGCAGAAGCTGACGACGCGGCGGTGGACGTCGACTATGCTGCGCCGCCGCGGCGACTAAGGATGTCGATCCCGCTGTTTATCGTGGCTGGAATCGCCACTGTGACAATCGCATACCTATCGGATCGCCCCAACCCGGACTGCCGGACCGTCGACTCGGTCGCCAACTTCAACTTCAAAACCAATAGCGTGCTCACAGCGCGGCTGACAGCGACCGACGTGGATCTGGCCAGCTACCGAGATTGGTCCAACCAGCTGCAAACCTACGCACGACAAGCATCCACCCCCGACATTGCTCGCCGCCTTCACCGGATCGCCGACCTATCCGTGCAGGCAGTGGCGCGGCGACAAGCTATCAACAACGACGAAATAGCCGGGCGCCCAAGCGATGCCATCCACAGCGACCAATCCGCATATCTGAGCACGATCAGCGAGCTGCTCGACGAACAGCAAGCCCTCATCTCAACCTGCCACCGTTCCTGACCCCGGCTCCCTCGCAAATTCATCGTGATGGCCGGCCCCGGTCTCAACCCGATTCTCACAGCGGCTATCACTGCACCGCTTGAGACTTCTGGAAGTGCTGGAGGAGAACTCTCTCAACGATTTCCGTGCCGAAACTCGGCCGATGGGATGCGGGCCTTCCACTGTGGCTTTCCCGCCTGCGGACACGTCTGGTTGCCAGGCGGTCCTCCGAGGGAGGCCTCGCGTCCACCTCAAACCGCCGGAAGCCAGTCCGGCTCGATGAAAACTGGCCACTTCGACAAAAGAACGATCGGCGATTTCGCTCCGCAGGCCTGTCGCCAGGGGTACCTTTTTCTGGCCAGGCGACCGGTGGCCCGATAGAAGGTGGAACGATGATAGCCGTGCGGTGGACGTCGACCCCGCTTGTCACCGCGGTTGCCGCGTTGCTGGCGCTGGCGCCGCTGGCGAAGGCGGATCCTCTCACCGCCTATGATGTGCAGTTCATCAACGCGCTAGCCGAGGTTCAGTGGCACACGTCGAGCCCGACGACCACCGTCCGGTTGGGGCATGACGTATGTAACGGGATATCGATGCAGGGATTGACCCCCCGGCAATCGGCCAACAGTGGGAGTTGGTGGGTGGTCCCTCCGGGCAGCGCCGGCGCGTTCGCGTTCGTCAAGACAGCGATCAGGTTCTATTGCCCGCAATACCTTTCAGCAGTCGACTGGTAACGGGCCGTGGGTGGGGTTAGGCCCTCGCGAAGACGATAGGAAGGTCAGGATGACGAGGGACAGAAAGCTTTTGGTAATCGCCATCGCCGCTGTCGTCGCCGTGGTTGTCCTGGTGTGGGGTGTTTCCACCCATGGTTTCAAGGACATGCGTTCATACAACTTGGGGCATAACGCAGGACTTCAGGACAAGAACTCACGCTACCCAGCCGGATGCGTCACGATGCTGCTGCTGGCCCTAGAGAGCAGTGATGCGGCAGGTCTCGACCAAGACGACTTCAACTCTGGTTGCAAGGACTCTGGAGACTGGTCAGGCATTAAGGGAGCCCCTGATCAGCCCAAACTCGGCTGAGTTACTCTCTGCCTGCCATCATGGCAAGGTGATGGGTGCTACGGATTATGGCCTTCTGATCGCCATCGGCCAGGCACTGCCCTGACGTGAGGATGGCACGATTGACCGACATGGAGGAAGACCTGCCTACCGTCAGCGTGCGTTTGTGGCGTGCCGACGCGATCGTCTTGTTCGACTGGTTGGCCCATACTGATCTGAACACGGTGCCGATCACGCATCCGGCGCAAAAGCAGGCGCTGGCTGATCTTTTGACCCGGTTCGAATGGGCGGCCGATGCGGATGTGACCGCGGCGACTGCTGACGAGGTCGCGGCGGCCCAAGCAGAAGTGTCGCGCGACATGGGCTGGTGAGGGAACAGAATCCGTTCGTGGCGGTGCTGACGAGCCTGCTGTCAAGATTGACCAACAGAGTCAAACCGGCGGCAACCGGAGCGGCACCAGAATTCGCGAACAACGGACGTCACGACTGCCCGCCAAAGCCATCGGGTCTTGTACGCGGCTGCCAACGCGGGCGCGTACATCTCCACGTGAAGCGCTCGCTGTGGGTCCAATCATCAGTACGAAGACGAACTCGACGCTCAGTGCGCGCATGGCTTCGTAGGTACCGTGGTCGAGTGTCTGACGAAGAAATGGCCGCATCGGAGCACGGCGTGCATCTGGAATGGTGGTACGACCTGGACCGGCCTTTTCTAGCCGAAGTGGACTTGCTTGCCGCCAGGTCAAGCTACTCGACGTCGTTCGTTACAGAGGACGGCGTCTTCGCCGCGACTGTACGTCTGCCACGGACGCCCGACGCTGAAACCGGGCTTGCGGATTATTTGGCGCCTCCGCGCGATTGGGCGGCAGCGCTACCCACGCCCGATGAAGAATGGGGAATCCACTACAAGGACCATACGCTGGGCTTCAAAGGTGTTGTCATCAAACGTCTTGCCTTCAGCATTCAGGCTGGGCCGGAGGTCGTGGAGCCCGCCATACGTTCGGAGTGGGGGCAGGACCTTCTAGCGTTGGAGATTCTCAACACGATTGATACCTGGTGGGAGAATGTCAGGACATGGCTCGAGATTGCAACTAACCAACGCCTCGCACAAGTCGGCCACGAGGCCAGCGATTGGTTAAACCCGAATACGCGGACGTCGATATGGACGGTCGACGAAAGCGGGGAAAGGAAGCCGTTGAGGGCCGGCGGCACTGTTGTTCAGGGCCCTGAGCGAGTCCTCGGTGTGACCGCAACGATTCTGCAGGATTGCTTGGCGCTCGCACACATTGAGCCGCCACTGGCATGGACTCTGTTGCGGGACGCGCGCGCTCTGCAAAACGCCGATCAGTACCGCCGCTCGGTCATCGATGCAGCCACTGCAGCAGAGCTGGCTGCGACCAAGCTGGTTGACGATCTGCTAGTGGGAACCGAGTCGGGGGAGCGAGCAAGGCTCCTCCGCGACCGAAGCCATCAGGGACTTGGAGGGAAGGCAGTACTGCTGAGGGAATTGGGGCAGGGCCCTTCGGAGGGTTTCAAAACTGATCTAGTGGCCAGGCGAAATGACGCTGTGCACGAAGGGATAGATCTGAAATATCTCGAGTGGCAGGCGGCGTTTCGTGCGGCGTTAGCCCTTGTCGAGCAAGGCTTTCCACTGCCCACGGCGCCGGGTTCAAGCGGGCCGCTAACGTGTTATTGGTCTCAGGCCGTAGAAGCGCAGAATGTCCATTCGTGGCCGTGATGCGAGCCTGCTAGCGGGCTGGTTGGTAGGCGTTGGCGCGGCTCGCAGGGTGCAGGTACGGGGGCCGGACGGCGGCGGTACCCAGCTGTCCTGTCTGGACACCGGGGGTGTGGGTGAGGCAGCGCACCGGCGTTGTGCGGCCGAGTACGCCGGGCTCGTGTTCGTGGCCGGCGGCCCAGCGTGAGATATCGGGGGTTTCGGTGACTTCCCATCGTGTGACGAGGCCTTCTCCGACCCCGCGGTGCTTGCCGATCGAAAAGAGGTCGGTGAGCAGCTCACGGATGAGGTCGGCGTCGCCGACGGCGCGCCAGGTCAAGGTCGCGGCGGGATGCGCCATGACAGGGACGATGCGCTTTTGATAGCGGCCCTGGGCGTCGGAAACTGCTTGGCTTCCAATGACGGGGGTCAGCTGCTGAAGCCGGCCCCGATTCGTGCGTGAGGTGCGCCAGCGCATGTCGGGGTCGGTGACGTGATGGGGGTGGAGGTCGGCGAAGGTGGCCATCCAGTGCCAGTCGGCGTCAGAGGTGGGATTGCCGCATTTGGCGAGGGGAAGGTCCAGTGTCTCAGGGTCTTTGGTGTGCTGATAGGTGAACTCTTCGCCCGCTGTGCGGGCGGCCCACTTACGGCGGTGCCACAGTACTGAGGCGAGTAATCCATCCAAGGCCACGCCCCAGGGGCGGGACAGCACGACACCGTGTGGTGTGGTGGCGGTGATCTGCAGAGCAATCATGTGTGTGTGTCAACTCAGTTGCGATAGCGTGGTGATCGCCTCGTCGCGGTGAGCGGTTAGGTCCGCTGCCCAGTCGATGTTGTCGCTGGGCAGATTTCCGCGAAGCGTGGTCGCGGTGACGGTGGCGGTGACCTGTCCGTGGCCGGCGGCGATGCGGCCGCCGAGGTGTCCTCGGGTGGCGAATTCGTCCAGGACGGAAAGCAGAAATGCTGCTTGGATGGGGGTGGCGTTGGTGAGTCGAACCCAGGTCTGAAGTCGGGTTCCGGCCGGCAGCGTCTCCACCCCGAATCGTCCGAGCGGACTGCTGTTTTCATCCGAGTCCGTGCTGGGAGGCCAGGCGGTGGTGGTGCGGTGATCGGACAGGTGGCTAAACGATTCTTCTGCGACGCCAAGCACGGCAGACAAGGCTTTGGATCGCGGTGGGCGGGGCAGGATGTGGGAGAGTTCGGCGATCTCGGGCAGCACCTTGCCGACGTCCAGTAGCCCCGACATGATGCGGCCCGACGCCGCCCCGCCGAATACCGCGACCTGGGGCAGTAGAGCCTTGAGGCGGCGTTCTTGCTCGTCAGTAAGGGGCCGCGCGGATTTGGCCAGCCGGCCGCCGTTGGTGAGTAGGTGTGCTGCCGGGATGGGCAGGGCGGTGTCTTCGTAGTTGAGCACGGCGGCGGTCAGTGACTCTCCGATGCGGCGCAAGATGCCGCGGAAGCCGCTGCCCGACACGATCGGGACAAGTATCACTTCACCGGTAGGGGTGATGATTTTTTCTCGGCGGAACAAGGCGAAATTGTCGGTGCCGATGGCGCTGTAGTCCTCGCGGTGCACGATCGAGGATCGGGCCAAGACGTCGATGTCGAAGTGAACGCTGATCAAGCTCACCCGCGGGCCGCTTTCCGTTGTTCGGCAACAGCTTCGGCGATGATGCGCACTCGCAGCAGCAGTGCCGGCAGACTGTCACGTAGCACGGCGATGACGGGTAGCGACGGTTGGCGTAGCAGCATGGCTAGCTCGAGGCGTCGATCCCGCTGCCGGGGCGCGCAGACCTCGAGCTGTATGGACACATCAGACCACCAGCGATCCAGGGTGTCGGCGCGGTAGGCGGCACGGCGAACTCGACCGGGCAGCAGCTCGTCCCAGTAGGTTTTGCGGTATCGCGGGTCGGCGAGCCAGCTTCTCTCCCAGTCGATGCTGTAGTGCAGTAGCAGCAGCAGCCGTTCAGCGGTGTCGGCGGGACTGGGCCGGGCGGCTTCTTTCGTTTCGGCGTCCGGGGCGGGTTCGTCGAAGGGGGGCAGTTCGGGAACCAGGGCACGCCACGCCTGGGTGGGAGTGGGAGCTGCCGTCATGGGTGAAGCGTAAATGGCCCGGCAGTCACCGGGTGGTGATCGCTCGGCGCGCGGGTTAGGGCTGAGGCGTCGGCATGGTGGTGAGGGCGCGAGCTGCTGCCCACAGTGGCGGGACGGTGCGCCATATCTGCAGTGCTGTCCAGGCAGCCAGGATGCGCCCCCAATGGCTGGACGGCTGAGCGCGCAGTAACCGCGAGGGAGGCGCCGGATGGCTCAGCTGGGTCCAGGTTGCGCCCACGGTGGTGCGCAGCCAGATCAGGTCGGTCAGCCGGGTCGCCGCAGCGGCATCCCAGGGCACGACGAGACCATCGGTGGCGAGATGTCCCCATTGGGCGGTCGGCAGGATGTGGCGGCGTCGAGCGGTCGGAAGGATCGCGGCTTGAGAGGTCGGCAAGGCGCCGCCAGCGAGCGCGTCAGCCAATGCGGCACCGGTGGAGTACTCCGTCACGGTCGTCGCAGTGACCAGTAAAGCCAGTTGTGTGGTGGGAGGGGTGCTGTAGGCCCAGGCGCATGGCACACAGAGCCGGCGGGATCCGAATGGCCAGGCGTCGAAACCGGTGAACTTCTCAGAAATGATGCGCGAGCTCAGCACGGTCGGCCCCTCTTCGCCGCAGCGCCCGCAGCGGCCATCTACCGGCGACGGCGCGTCCACGGCGGGTCGACCGGCGGCAACCCATGCCGCGGCGGCGGGATCGGAAAGCATGCTGGCGCCACGATACGGCCGGATCGGTTGGTATCGTGAGCGACACGAAACGCACACAGGGGTCGGGTGAGGGTTTCACCTGAGGCGGCTCCGGAAGGCTGATTATCAGTCCATCCGGGGCCGCCTCCCTCTTTTCGGTCTGGCGCGCGCAGCAATCCCGCTTGGTGTCCAGGTTGGCCCATACACTGCCCTTGATCGTCGAGCTAGGGAAGTTTGAGACCGCGTGGGTGCCAAGACCGCCAGACCGAACCGGGAACAACCCGTCGTCGTCGATGTCGAAGGTGGCCCGATCTCCGCGCGCGACGTGAAGGCCGCCCGCGAGGTGGCCGAGGATGCGATGACAGAGCGTGGCTTCCAGCGCCTGGCCAACCAGATCACCGACGAACTGCGCGACGCGGACACCTCACTGACCCGGGCGGCTCGCGACCGTGATCGCGCCACGCCTCGAGATAGGAGCCATATCGAGTCCGGGCGCCTGCGCGGCGAACTGCCGCCCCGCGAGGAGTTCCGGGAAAGGCTGAGCGGTCGCCAGCGCAAGATCCGCTCGGCGGTCAAGAACCAGGTGATGGCCGCCGCGCCGGCGTCGCAGCACGCCGCGATCGCGAGCATGCTGACCAGCGAAGACCCCACTGAGTGGCGGCGCATCAACGAGAAGCTGCACCGCTCGGCGGGTGACGTCCAACAACTGGCGGACACTGATCGGGCGAAGGTGCAGCGCCTCGACAGGGCGATCCAGGCGTATGAACGCCTCAACGACCGCACCCACCGCGTCTACGTTGCGGTGAAGCTGCCCGATAACCGTGGCGACATCACCAAGCCCTCCGACCTGCCGGCTAACCTGCGGCCCGGTGCGAGCATCGCGTTCGACCAGTTCACCCTCACTCGACACAACTTGCATGAGACGCCGGGCCACGACAGCTCCCGGCATGTGGTGTTCGAGGTTGTGACGAGCCGTGGGATGTATTTGGGTCGCTCCGACAGCGTGGAAGACACCACCCATATCCTCCCGAGAGGAATGCAGTTCGACGTAGCGTCCGCCGAACACGTCGCCTATGCAACCCGATCCGGAGGCTTCAACGAACGCGTCGTCTTGCAACTGAGGGAGCGGTGATGACCCCCACCGAATGGATCGTGCACCCCAACCGATCCGACATTGGATCCGACGAGCCCGGCCGCAACGGTCATTACCGCTCGCTCACCCGCCCGCGGAAGCCGGCCATCGAACCGTGCCTGGCCCGAGTAAGGCTGCCGCGCAGACTATCCGACGTCGCCGACGCTGATGGCACCATTACCTTCGGCGGCAACGACTGGTGGTTCGTCGTCGGCGCGGCCCGCACCTTCGTCCGCACCCACATCGACTCAAACGTGCCGCCGCCGTTTGGATTCAAGCGCAACGGACAGTGGTGGTGGTGGGACGACACCACCAGCGTGGAATCGATTCTCGAAGGCCCAGAGGGCATCGACTACGTCCGCGAATACCTCGCTCGGCTGTTCCCGAGGTGCACCGTCACCGTCAGCGACGCACGATGACCACGACGCCGGCCGGACTAGACCTGCACACGTTACGCGGCATCGCCGCCCGCCGGCGCGGGGCCCAGGGCCACCAGCATCTGCTCGACCGCATCGCCGAACACCTCGACGAGAACGACGGGTTCGTATCTTGGAGTGGCGGCAAGGATTCCACCGTCGTAGTCGACCTCGCTCGGCAGGTCGACCCGCACATCCCAGTGGTGTTCTTCGACAGCGGGCTGCAGTTCCCTGAGACGCTGCGTTATCTGGAGGACCTGGCGCAGGAATGGCAGCTGAACTACCACGTGATCACCGCTGACCCAGATTTGCTGACGGTGCTGATCGCCGGCGGTGGTTTCGACCATCACGCAGTCGATCGTCGGTTGCGCGGACAGCTCGCCGACATCATGATCACCGGGCCCGCGGCCGAGGCGCACCGCCGCTACGGCCGCGGATCGCTGTGGGGAGTGCGCGCTGAGGAGTCCCACGGCCGACGGATGCTGTACCGGCGCGGTCTGGGCGCCGAAACGCGGGCTCGACAGCACAGTTCGCAGTCAGATGTACGCGCGCAAGTCGGCGGAGTGGTGCGCCGAGCGGACGGCACCATTACCTATGGCCCGATCTGGGACTGGCAACGCTCGCATGTCTTCGAGTACCTGGCCGGCCGCGACATCGAGCCCAACCCGCTCTACCGCAAGCTCGCCGAACTCGGAGTCCCCGAACAGCAAATCCGCGTCGACTCGATCATCGACGCCTCCAAGCTGTCCAACGGACACATCGCCTGGCTGCAAAAAGGCTGGCCAGATCTATATGACCGGCTCAGTCGTGCTCTACCGCGGCTGACTGAATGGACGTGAAAGCCGCTGTCGGACTGCGCTATTGGCGGCGGCGCCTCCTCCTCCTCCTCCTCCTCCTCCTCTCCTCGTGGCAGTGCCAATTCATCTGAAATGTCCCCAAAAGGCATATGGGACATAAGGTAAGAGGCACAGCGGTTGTTATCTACTCGCGTTGGCGCGATTGCCGGCCGCTGGCCCTGTGTGCCGATCTCAGCGTCGTTTGTTCGTGAATCCTGACGTCGGCGCCCGTTTTCCCGGTCGAGTATTTGCGAATGTGGGCGTCGCGAATTCCGTGAGATGGCGGCCGGTTGGCGCACCGCTCTGCGGCATGCACGTAAAGGCCGAGGAACCGCGTACGTGGGCGCACGCTTTCGCGCGCTGATCGCTTGATCTAATATCAGAGTATGCGATCAGATCTGCAGAAGCCGGCGACCTTCACCCAGTCGGCGCGACGGGCGCAGATTGTGGCCGCCGCGATCGAGGTGATCGCCGAAATCGGGTGGGCTCAGGCGTCGATCCGCAAGATCGCTGATCGGGTTGGGGTGGCGATGAGCGCGGTGCTGTATCACTTCGGCACCAAGGACAACTTGGTCGACGCGATCGTCGAGGAGATGTATCGCACGGCGCTGTCGTTCGTCGGACCGGCCGTCGATGCGCAGTCAACCGCGGCGAACAAGCTCGCCGCCTACATCACAAGCAGCGTCGCGTACTTCGATACCCACCGTTCGCACCTGGCGGCCCTCACGCAGCTCGGTACGAGCTACCAGCCGGCAGACGGGCGCCGTTTCGAGGAACTCGAAGTGACGGCTGAGCTACAACAGGAACTGGCTGTCTTGGACCCGACGACGATCTTGACGGCGGGGCAACAGGATGGACAATTCGGCGATTTCCCGATCACGTCGATGGCGGTCGCCCTCCGGGGCGCGGTCAATGCCGCGGTGGAGAATATCTTGCGCGATCCCGCCTTCGACGCCCGTGCGTACGGTGAAGACCTGGTCGCCATCTTCGGTCGTGCCGTGGCGGTGAACCGATGAGCCGGATTGTCATCATCGCCGTGGGTAGCCGCGGCGATGTCGCTCCCCTCACCGGGGTGGGCGTGGCGCTACAGCAGGCCGGACACGAGGTCGCCATAGCCGCCTACACCCCCTTCGCGGACATGATTTCCGGCTGCGGTTTGGGGTTTCGCGAGCTGCCGGCCGATTTGCAGCCTGCCGCCGATGGCGCCGAGGTATCACCCGTCAAAGGTTTGGCAGCATTCGCCTCGCCTAGAGGCATGCGCGCCCTGGGCAACGACATCCTCTCGGCCGTCGCCGACGAACCCGCAGACATCCTGCTGCTATCACCGTTCGCCGAAATGGTTGGACACCCGCTCGCCGAAGCGAAAGCTATTCCCTCTCTTGGGCTCCGGTTGCAGCCACTGTCAGCGACCGCGCAGTACCCGCCGTCGATTGTGGGTTCCTGGTCGGCCGGGTCGTGCGGAAATCGGGTTGCCGCCAACGCAGGCGCCTGGTTACTGGACTCCCTATACGGCGGCGTGGTCGCGCAATTCCGCCGCCAGCTCGGGCTGTCGCGCACCTCCGCCCGTCGGCTGCGTCAACAACGCACCACTGCGCAATGGCCTGTCCTGCACGGGTATTCACCGAGGGTGGCGCCCCGGCCTACGGACTGGCGCCCGGGATTGGAAGTCACTGGTTACTGGTGGCCGGCGAGCGCCGGCATCTGGGAACCGCCTGCTGACCTCGCCGAGTTCCTCGCTGCCGGTCCACCGCCGGTGTTTGTCGGGCTCGGCAGCATGATGACCACCTCGGCGCGAGCCGAGCAGCTATCGGACACGATCCGCCGAGCGGCCCAACTGGCCGACGTCCGGGTCATCGTGCAAGCTGGCTGGACCAATCTACATGTCGCCGAGGACCATATGTTGACCATCGGCGACACCCCACACGACTGGCTGTTTCCTCGGGTTGCCGCCGTGGCGCACCACTGCGGGGCGGGAACCACCGCGGCAGGTATTCGCACCGGAGTGCCCACCATCGCCTTACCCGCCTATGGTGATGGCCCGTTCTGGGCCAGGCGCATCACCGAACTCGGGATCTGCGCGGCCACCATCAACCAGCGCAAACTCACCTCGCAACGCCTTGCCGAGGCAATGCGCATCGCCGTCAACGATCCGCTGCTGAGGGATAACGCCCGCCAAATCAGCGTGCTGATAAGCGCTGAAGACGGTGCTGCACAAGTTGTTTCATCAGTTAGTTCCCTGATCCAACAATTCACGTAGAGGAGTAACCGATGGCCGCGGACCCCGAACTCGTCCACGCAATCATCACCGCAGGAGCCCTTGCCGGTGGAGGCTTGATGATGGCCGGAGGCGCGATCGGCGCCGGCATCGGTGACGGCATGGCCGGCGCTCAACTAGTCGCCGGCGTGGCCCGCCAACCCGAGGCCCAACAACGAATGTTCGCGCCCTTCCTCATCACTGTGGGCCTGGTCGAAGCTGTCTTCTTCATCAACCTCGCCTTCATGGCGTTGTTTGTCTTCGCCACACCCGGCAAGTAATACGTCGTTGGCAGGATCGCGGCTTTACCGACTCACGACTCTGCGCAGCCATCGTCGGCCGATTCATATTCGGCCGCAACATCTTCGATGACCGGAACTGTCGACCGCCATGGTGATGGGACCACTTTGACCAGGGTTTAGCCAGCTTCATTGGACCACCCGTTTGCCAGTTATGGGACCACCGGCGTGTCGTCGCGGGGGGTCGCTCGATTACTGGGTCGGATCGCTTCATGTCGATCGATGTGAAGGAGGTCCGCTGAATGTATCGGGAGGTTTCGGTGATCGAGGTACGCGAGCTGTTGCGGGTGTGGATGTCGGGGGCCGGCTTGCGCCGGGTTGCTGCGTTGGCAGGGGTCGATCGCAAGACCGCACGCGACTATACGAACGCCGCGGAGTTGGCGGGGTTGGTCCGTGACGGCGATCTGGAGCAGCTTACCGATGAGCTGATCGGGGCGGTGATCGAGGCGGTGCGGCCAGGCCGGCCAGATGGCCACGGTGCGATGTGGGAGTTGTTGCGCGCCAACCACGATCAGATCGTCAAGTGGGTGGAAAAGGGGCTGACGGTGGTCAAGATCGGTGACCTGTTGGCACGTCAAGGCATTATGGTTCCGCAGCGGACCCTGCACCGGTACTGCACGCAGTGCACCGCCTACCGGGGTCGTGGGTCCGCTGGCACGGTGCCGGTTGCCGACGGTGAGCCCGGTGTGGAGTGCCAGATCGACTTCGGTCAGATGGGCAAGGTCTTCGATCCCGAATCTGGGCGCAACCGGGTGGTGCACGCGTTGATCTTCACTGCGGTGTACTCGCGGCACATGTTCGTGTGGCTGACGTTGCGCCAGACCCTGGAGGCGATCATCGCCGGCTGCGAGGCGGCCTGGCGATTCTACGGAGGTGTCTTCAAAGTGCTGATCCCAGACAACATGACACCGATTGTGCCCAAGGCGGATTCGACCGATCCGCAGTTCAGTGTGGGGTGGACGGAGTACTCGCAAGCCCGCGGATTTTTCACCGACCCGGCCAGGGTGGCACACCCGTGCGACAAACCGCGAGTGGAACGCATGGTCCAGTACGTGCGGGGCAACTTCTTCGCTGGTGAGGACTTCGCCGACCTGGCCGACGCCCAGGCCCGAGCCCAGGTGTGGTGTGCCGATAAGGCCGGGCAGCGTATCCATGGCACTACCTGCCAGCGCCCTGCTGTGGTGTTCGCCGAATGTGAGGCTGCGCTGCTGCTGCCCGCCCCGACCGTGGTCTACCAGGTGCCGATCTACGCGCAAGCCAAGGTGCACCGTGACTACCACATCCAAGTCGATCGAGCCTTGTACTCGATTCCCGAACACTTTCGCGGGCAAACCGTTTCGGTTCGCGCCGATGGTGAGTTGGTCAAGGCGTTTTTCCGCGGCAAGCTGATCAAAACCCATCCCCGCCAGCCCGCCGGCGGGCGCTCCACCGACCCGGCTGATCTGCCCGCCGACAAGACCGGCTACGCCATGCGGGACCTGACCCGGCTGATCACCACCGCCGCCGGCTACGGGGCTGATATCGGCATCTACGCCGAACGCCTGCTCGACCACCAGCTGCCGTGGACCCGGATGCGCCAGGTCTACCGACTGTTGGGGCTGGTCAAACGCTACGGCGCGACACCAGTGGACACCGCCTGCGGGCGTGCCCTGGAACTCGACGTGGTCTCGGTATCCAAGATCGCCGCCATGCTGCAAAAAGCCACCGAGAACACCCCAGCCGAGGCGGCGCGGGCGGCCACTGGGCTGGCACCGGCCCGGTTTGCCCGCGATCCGGGTGAATACCGCCCCCACGGCCGGCAGCGGCCCGACTGGCTCAGCATCATCGACGGCGGCGCAGCCCCCACCAGCAGCGACGAAACCCAGGGGCGGTGATCACCATGGCAACCAAACCCATTGTCAGCGATCCGATCTCGACTGACCTGAAGAATGTGATGCGCCAACTCAAGCTCGGGCGGATGCTCGACACCCTGCCCGAGCGGCTCACCTTGGCCCACCAGCAGCACCTATCCCACGCGGCGTTTTTGGAGCTGATCCTCGCCGATGAGGCCAGCCGCCGCGACAACAGCTCAGCGGCCCGCCGCGCCCGCGACGCCGGCCTGGACACCGCAATGCGGCTGGATTCCTGGGACGACACCGCCGCGGTGCGCTACGACCGCACCCTGTGGACCGACCTGACCAGCCTGCGCTTCCTCGACGGCCCTCACGGGGCTTTGCTGCTGGGACCGGTCGGGGTGGGCAAAACACATCTGGCGACGACACTGGGTCACATCGCCGTGCGCCGCCGCATCCCCACACTGATGCTGCGTGCCGATGCAATGTTCAAGCGGCTCAAAGCATCCCGACTCGACAACAGCACCGAAGCCGAGATGCGCCGCCTGGCCCAAATCCGGCTGCTGATCATCGACGATTTCGCCCTGCAGCCGATGGACGCCACCGCGACCGCCGATTTCTACGAGCTCGTCGTGGCCCGCCACCAACGGGCCTCGACCCTGCTGACCTCCAACCGCAGCCCCGATGAATGGCTGGCCGTCATGACCGACCCCCTGCTGGCCCAATCGGCTGTCGACAGAATCACCTCGACAGCACACGAACTCATCATCGAAGGACAGTCCTACCGACGCCGCCAGAAACCCGGCAGTTGACACCAGCCCGACGACCACCGATCATCCCCAATGAGCCAAACAGGTGGTCCATAGATACTGGCCAAGCGGTGGTCCCATTATCGTGGCAAATGACAGGAACCGACTCTTACCGCCTCGGCCACCACGACACGCCCATCTCACAATGGCGTCAATATTGACCAACAGAATCAGAGTGGCGGCAACCCGAGCGGCACCAGATTTCGCCAACAACCGACGTCACGATTGCCCGCCAAAGCCAGGCCGCCTACGGCGTTGGCAGATCGGTAAGCCAGTCGACCAAATCTGCCGGGCGGCGAGGAAGGAAAGGCTGGAAGACGTTCAGCTCGCGGCTGGTAACCACCTGGTTGCGCGCGGCCTTGTCGATGAATACCGCGTCGCAGTAGGGCACTGCGATCGCCAGCGCATCGATGTCCTGCATGTCGTTCGTCGTCCATTCATGGCGACTATCGCTGTGGTATCGCTCCTTCACCGAAGCGGCCACGCGGGTTGAGGGCATCCCGTCGATGAAATTCCGTACTTTGGCGAGGCATTCGGGTGTCGGGGGATCCTGTATCCCGAGGATCTGGGACAGTGACAGCCCGGTGGCTCTCTGTGCGCGGTCGACCAGGTGTCCGAGCTCGGCGTAAAGCTCATTGGCGTTGACCACGTCGCGCAACTTGGACTGCCGAAGCGCTGGATCCGCATCCAGCTTGCCGACGAGGTCGTTCTCCCGCTCGGCCCGCTTCTTGAGCATGTCGCGCCAGCCGTCCAAGCTGTACCCGGCTTGGAGTAAGGCAGGATCCTCGTGGTCGTCGGGTCCGGTGACCAGTTGGCGCATCGCCCATCGATTCAGACTTGCCATCGGATCAGCGCCTGTCTGTATTCCCATGTCCTGACAGAGCTTCTCAGCCCACCACGATGCTTCCTCCGCGGTGGTTCCCTCGAAGACGATGCCGCCCTTCTGCCCGAAGGCATGCAGCATGTGCGTTCCCACAAGCGGGATGTGCCCTTGAGAGGTGACCGTCATGGTCGGCAGATCGTTGAGCGCGGCCTCGAACTCGAGCTCCATGATCTGGGGGCGTCCCAGGAAGAAGTTGAAGTCGGACAACTCCTCCATCACTGCTACAACGTCCCGGCGCTGGGCGGCGCTGGCGATGTTGTAGATCTCCAGGATGTGCGTCGACGACAACGGGAACATCGCGCGGCCGTCGGCCAGAGCCTGCCGACAGACCGCGAACAGGTCGCGGTAGCCGGGTGGTGCGGTCCCGACCGCGACTTTCGCCAGGTTGATGCAGGCGAACGTGTCCAGGTACACGAGAGCTGGCGGCCTGGGTGGCAAGGCCAGGTCGCTGGGCCAGACGACGTCGGCCCGGACGCCGTAGGCAGTGGGCAACGACCCCCACCCCTCTCGCGCATGGTTGGACGTCGACAATGATCCCCCGTAGGGGAGGGATGCCGCAAACGCTTGATCGGCGCGACACGGCCGATTGCCTCCGCCGGAGCGCTAACGCTGTGTGGCCGAGCTCTATTGATGGTGCATTAGATCGCCGGTTTGCGCCGGCGTAGGAAGCATCCGATTCCTCCTAGCGCGGTTGTCAGGACGATGGCGTCGGCCCCGAGGGTTAACAGGGCGAGGAGTCCTTTGGCGATGTCGACGGGGAAACGACACACCTCTCTCCCGCCTGCTGATCACCTTTGAGGGCGCCGGGTTCGCTCGTGCGGCGTTGACCATGTGCGTGTTCTCGCGTTGTCCGGCTCGGCGTGCGGGAGGATGGGGGTGTGGTGAAGAAGAAAGGTCGCGATCTGCGGACCAAGCGGCACATCAAGGTTGATGATGCGGCCGCGGTGATCGCCGCGTTCCAGTGGTGGGCGAACCGACCACCAGCACGCAACCCCGCCACGCAGTGGGCTCAAGACGTGGCCGGGATGATCTTCGAGAAGTGGTCCGACAGTCCTGTGGTGTTGCGCGTCGACGACGAGTTCGCTGGCGCGTTGATCAACGCGAAGACCGATGTGGAGCTCGTCCCGGACTGGTTGACACGGTTCCCGTTCGATGCCGTCGCTTACAGCCTTGCCACCCCGCTGTCACTGCACGACGGGCGCCGCATGTGTCACTACCTCGGAATGGTCGTGGCCGGCACGGTCAGTCAGTACCGGAACTTGACAGGTTCGGGACCGACGCCTGCGGTGGGCAACATGAAGCTTCGAGGCGCCGACGGCCGCGGCGTATTAACGGGTTACACGAATATACCTGCAGCGCAGGGTGTTCGGTGCATGTGGGTGTATAAGGAGGAGGGCGACCCGACCCCGCAAGTCCAGAGCGTGACTTTCCCGCTCCGCGGCGACCTTGCAGCAGCGACGACGCTGGCCGATCTGGTCAGGGTGCAGATTCAAGGTGCGCACGAGGCTGGGAACTCCAATGGCGAGGAGTTGCCGGTCCTCATCCCGTTGTCGTTGTCGCTGTTGTTGTACTCCGCGGCGGGTGATCCCGAAATCGACTGGCCTCCCGCTGAGCAGATTTCTCGACCGCAGCAGATCCGCCGCGCCGAAATCGGCAATCTGGGATGGCGGACCGGCGCAGCGCTGCGACAGTACCGCCGGCAAGCGGGCGAGCGCACAGGAGATGTGGGCATTGCTGGATGGAGGCTCCCGCCTCATATCCGGATCGCCCATTGGCATCGAGTCCGCGTCGCCGAACGAGACGAGAGCGGCAACGTGACCGGAAACCGACTTGGCGCCGAAGGCATCGATTGGCACTACGAACTGCGCTGGTACCCACCGACGCCGGTGAATGCCGACGGTGGCATTGCCCCTGCAGTTCGAGATTTGAACTTAGGGCGATCTTGCTCGCCTATAAATGACGCGAATTTGAGATAAACCGTAGAGACAAGACTAATCGCATCGCCGCAGCTCAGGGGAGCGCGATAGGACACGAAAAGCGAGAACCTACAGGCGCCGCCGCGCGGGGGAAGTCCACTGGGTTGAGCACCGGTCGGTGTTGCGTTGTGGGTCTATTGCTGGTTCGTGCGGCGCTTGTCCGACCATGCCCGGTACCCCATCAACACGGCCAGGCCCCCGTACTGATCAAGCCCAGCCACGTGCCATGGATGGCGTTTACCACGAAGAGTGCCAGAAATAGCGCAGCCATCACTGCGAAGAAGACTGAGCTGTTCAGGCGGTTCCTCTTCACCCGCGTCCTCCTCTCCGTTGGCGTGCCTGGGTTGAGCATGCCAGTCATCATCCAGTCTGCAGTAGGCGCGAGGTGGATAACCGCCAGCGTCGCATGGCGTTGGTAGCATCGGCGTGGAAGGGCAGGCCAGCAAGGGGCCGGCCCGAGATCTCCGGAGGGGAGAAGGAATCATGAAAGTGGATTTGGCGGGTGTGTCGCCCGCCGCTGTCTGCATCCGGGAGGACGACATCGACGAGCCGCCGTACCTGTGGTCAGACTTGATCGCTCGTCGCAACGCGTTGAGTCTGCGCGTCGAGGACCTCGTGCCGGTGCTGCGTGTCGATCTGCGCAAATACCGTTCGCGGGAGACTGGTGCCTTGGAGGTCGGTCCGGAGCTCGTCGACGAGCTGATCGCGATGGAGGAGTTTGTCGCCGGCGAGGCCGCGCGCATTATCGCCGCGGCGCCGGCTGAAGGCACCGTGGTGCTGAGGGCTGTGGTCGACCAGGCCGAATTTGAAGACGCCCATCCCGACGCGCGCACTCTGCGGGATCTGGCGGCCTACCCGCTGTCGCTGCAGCATGTGGCCGTGGGGCGGGCCGCCGGGCAGTTGAGCCGGCACGGCCGCGTCGTTGAGGTGTACCGCGGTGAGCAGCGCGGTGACCTCACCGTGCGCCGGCTGGCGGCGGGCCTGCTCAAGGAGGAGACCGCTCGGTTACTCGGTGTGGATGCGAAGCGTTACGCCAAGTTCGAGCGCAGCACCGCGGCGCCGCCGGCAGGGCTGGTGGCTGAACTGCAGGCCGTTGACGACTTCATCGCTGCCAGCGCCGAGCAGCTCGAGGTGGCTGAGGTCGATGGCGTCAGTGTGGTGCTGATGTTTGACGACCAGGACGCGTTTGAGAGGACCTACCCGCAGGCCCGGACTAAGCGCGACGGCAGGGTCTATCCGCGCCGGGTGCATCGGGTGGCCGCCGCGCGCCGCGCTCACGAACTTGAGGCGGCCGGTGGCTCGGCCCGCATCGCCGTCGTCGACGCTCAGTGATCCCAGCGACCCCACCACCCACCCGGCACAGTGGTGGGGTAGTGGACGCTATAGCGCTGTGCTGCAACGGGTTCCGTAGCTAATTTTCTGTCGGTGCCGATTGATAGTGTTACTGGTGTACGGGCAAGCCGTTGGGGGCGGGCCCACCTCACCCGAAGGGGATTGTGAGAATGGTCGTCTATGTCGATGATGACGAGCCGGTCGCCGTCGAACAGCTAAGCCTGGATGAGGCGCAAATGATGTTGTCGCGCAGCGAAGCTGACTTGGTGCGTGCGTACAACTGGGCCCATGCGCAGTGCGTGCGTCAACAGATCGCAGAGCTTCGAGGGCAGATTGAGTGGCTTGAGTCGAAGGCGGTCGAGGCCGCATTGGAGGACGCCGCTGTGGAGCATGCCAGCGATTTGTGGGCCGACTACGACCGCGGGATTCTGGCATGAGCGCCGCTGCCGAGGATCACGCCCTGGTCGATGACGACGGTTACCCCACCGCGTGGGGGATTGCGGTGATGCGTGGTTTCTACGGCTCACCGCGGGCGCTGGTGGACCTGCTCGAGCAGGTGTGGTGGACCCCGGCGCTGATGACCGTTGACGAGTGGCTAGACGCTCAGTTGCGGACGGTCGTGCGGCTGTCGCTGGCGACGGGAGGATGGAGCAGCAACGAGCAGGTCATCGAGGCCCTCGACGGGTCGATGTTTCACCTGCGGTTCTGGCAGTCCAGCCATCGCGGCGGATTGCACGTCTACGAGGTGCCGAAGAGTGAGTGGGAGGTGGCGGACCAGCTCGGTGCGATTGCGACCTAGGTCGCCAGACTCGGCCAAGCTCGGGACGCTGGCTGAACTCCCCACCGCAGCCCCCGGGCCCCACGCCCCACCCGGCACGGGGTGTGGTGTGGGGCGTTATAGCGTTGTTGTGTGGTGGTTTTTTTGTTGTCGAGATGCATTTAAGATTGACAAGGTGGCCAGTGTTGTTTAACAACAGGTCGCGCAGGTATGCCGAGACGTAATTGCTCCGGGGGAGTGGCGATTTCGGCGGGCAGCTAGTTTGACACCGGTACGCGACACGCCGGGTATCTGTCAAAGTACCTCGGCGATTCTGGTCAATCTTCGCTGCA
>NZ_JBYCKY010000906.1:0-2453 GCF_057473605.1 Mycobacterium sp. TH-M82
GCCAGTTCGAGACCGCCAGCTGCGGTGCGCTGCTCGACGTGGAGCCGCTCGGCGAAGACTACGTGTTCGGCATGTGCCACACCATCGAGGACCCGACATTCGATGCCACCGCGGTGGCAACCAACGTCCACGCGCAGTGCCGTCCGGTGCACCGGCCGCCCCGCGTTTCCGGCGACCGGTTGCCGCACTGCTGTTGGACGGTGCGAATCGATCCGTCCTACCCTCCGGCCGAACCGATACCCGCGCTGCGTCAGCTGCGTCAAACCAGAGCCGCCACCTGGGAGCTCGACGACATCGACTCATCGGAGCCCGGACTGGCGGACTACGCCGGCCCGCTGCTGTCCGACATCGACTTCGCGGCGTTCTCGCATTCGGCATTGGTCCGGCTGGCCGACGAGGTGTGTCTGCAGATGCACCTGCTGTACCTGTCGTTCGCGATCGCGGTCCGGACCCGGGCGGGATCTGACGGCGACCTGGCGAGGTCGGTGGGAACCCGTCAGCTGACCGGCCTGGCCGGCCTGGCTGCCGAGCGAATCCGCCGCGCGCTCAGGCTTCCGGGTGGAATCGACGGTGCCCTGCGGACTTTCGAGCTGCATCCGCTGGTCAATCCGATCGGGTACGTGCGGGCTGAGACGACCCGCGGGCGGCTGGTCGTGCATCGATCACCGGCGCACGACGACGGCGCCTGGATCGCGCTGTGCGGACCGCAATCGGTTAACCCGCTGCAGGCTGTGGCCACCGCGGTGAGCCCCCATCTGCGTGTGGCGGTTGACGGCACCGACACCGAATGGATGGTTGACCTCAGCGAAACCGACACCGCCGCAGCTGAATTTCCAGAGGTGTCGGTGACCAAGTTAAGTGGCGGCGCGACGTTCCAGTTCCGGTCGCGGCGCTCACTGCCGCTGACCGTTATGTCGAAACGATAACTTCGCGGCTCCAACTTGAAACGCCGCGCACCGGTGGCCGTCTCGCCCGGTTATCGTGGACGCGGTCGAGCCGTTGTCGAACCAAGGTAAACACTTATGCGCCCTCCGTTGGGGTTGTCGATCGGGACCACCAACTTCATCGCGGTAATCGCCGGCGAACCACCGGTGATCCGCAGCTCGTCGCTGACTCTACCTGCGCAAGGACCGGCGCAACTGCGATCACCCGCCGACCATGGCGACGGCACTGAAACCGGCCTGGTCGTCCACGGTTTCGTCGACTGCGTCGGAGACCAAACACCCCTGGTGGCGGCCGACGGCTCCACGCACCAGCCGGAGGTGTTGCTCGCCGACGCCATCGACGCGATGGTCGACGTCGCATGCGGCTGCTGTCAACTGGCGATTGCCGTGCCGGCGCACTGGCCGCCCGCGGCCTGGCGGGCGCTGCAGGAAGCGCTGCAAGCCCACGAGGGCCTGTCGGCACTCGGGGCACCGCCGCGCCTGGTGTCAGATGCCGTCGCCGCGCTCACCGCACTGCATGCCGACTGTGGCGTCGCATCACGCGGCGTGGTGGCGCTGCTGGACTTCGGTGGAGGCGGCACCAAGATCAGTCTGGCCGACGCCGCGTCCGATTTCCAGCCGATCGGCGAAACCCTTTGCTACCGCAACTTTTCGGGTAACCTCATCGACCAGGCAATCCTGAGCTACATAGTGGGCGGCACCGACCAGGGCGGTGATGCCGATGCGGGCGGCACCGCGACGGTCGGCGATCTGACGCAACTCACCGACGAGTGCCGGCAGGCCAAGGAGCGGCTGTCGGAGCAGACCGCGACCGAGCTGATCGCCGCGCTGCCCGGCTACCGCGCCAGAGTTGCGCTGACCCGAGCAGAATTCGATGATCTTATTCGGCGTCCACTCGACGGCATCATAGTGGCACTCGAACTGCTTTTGCAGCGCAACAGGATTAGCTGGCATGACCTCTCCGCGATCGCCACCGTCGGCGGTGGAGCCCGCATCCCGCTGGTCACTGAACGGCTGTCGGCAGGACACCAGGTGCCGATGGTCACCCCAGAGCTGCCGGCGCTGGCCATGGCGGTCGGTGCCGCGCTGTGCGTGGAACGGGGCAGCCAGGAATCCGCAGACGCCGTGGCAGCATCTGCGACGACGATGGCACCGGTCGCCCCCGTCGTCGTGGCGGCCCACTTCGGCGCGGCCGACCAGCCCGATCCGGCGCCGCACGACTTGGCCTGGTCGGAAGAGGAAGTCCGCGACGAACCGGTGCCGTTTATCGGTGAGCCCTACTGCGCGCCCTCCTCGTCCTCGACACGAAACGGCTCCGAGAAAGGCCGACGCCGCCATCGCGTGCCGCAGCTGGTGTTCGGTCTCGGGGCGCTGGCGGCGATGATCGGGGTTGGCGGCGTGGCCTACACCCTGACGAGCGCCTCCCACGACATCACTCCGACCGAACCCGCCAACAGTCCCACCGCGCAGGTGGCGCCGCCCAAGCAACCGGGGCCGGCTCAGGCGGCT
>NZ_JBYCKY010000907.1:0-3005 GCF_057473605.1 Mycobacterium sp. TH-M82
GTGATCGTCAACCCCACCCTGGTGGCCGCGCGCAACATCCAGTTGGAGCCGCCGTACAAAGGCGGCCCGGTGCTGGCCGACAACGCGGTCATCCCGGTCGAGCGCACCGAGGTGCCCACGGAATGGGATCAGTTGCGCGACAGCGTCGCCGACATCATCGACAAGCTCGGCCCGACACCGCAGCAGCCCAAGGGACCGATCGGCGACGCCATCGAAGCCTTCGCCGACGGACTGGCCGGCAAGGGCAGGCAGTTCAACGCCACGTTCAACAACCTGTCGCGAGCGCTGACCGCGCTGAACGAGGGCCGCAGCGACTTCTTCGCGGTGGGGCGCAGCCTGGCGCTGTTCGTCAACGCGCTGCATCAAGACGACCGGCAGTTCGTCGCGTTGAACCAGAACCTGGCGCAGGTCACCGATCGGCTGACCCGCTCCGATCGTGCCCTGGCCGATGCGGCGCAGCAGCTCGACGATCTGCTGCCCACGCTTCGTCCGTTCCTGGCCAAAAACCGCGAAGTGCTGGCACACGACACCAAAAACCTCGCCGACGTGACCACCACCCTGGTCCAGCCCGAACCCCTGAACGGCTTGGAGACCTGGCTGCACGTCATGCCGACCACCGCGGCGAACATCGGCAATTTCTACCACCCGGTCAACGGCGCCTTCATCGGCAACACGATGGGCTTTCTCGGCAACTTGTTCAACAACCCGCTGCTGCTCATCTGCAGCGCGATGCAATCCGGCAGCCGGCGCGGCTACCAGGACACCGCCGAGCTGTGCGCGGAGTATCTGGCGCCGATCCTGGATGCGATCAAGTTCAACTACCCGCCGTTCACGTTGAACATCGCCAGCACGGCGGTGGTGCTCCCTAAGGAGGTCGCCTATACCGAACCGCGGCTGCATCCGCCGAACGGGTACAAAGACACCACCGTCCCCGGGATCTGGGTGCCCGACACACCGCTGTCGCACCGCAACACCCAGCACGGCTGGATCACCGGGCCGGGAATGCAAGGGGTGCAGGTCAACCCGATCACGGCCAGCCTGATGACGCCGGAGTCACTGGCCGAACTGATGGGCGGCCCGGATATCGAGCCCGGTCCATCGCAGTACCAGACGCCGCCGGGCTACATCAACGCCTACAACGAGGAGGCAGGTCCGTTGCCTTACGGCGGACTCAATGGCCCGGCGCACCCGATACCGCCGCCGCCGCCGGGCCCCGACGTGATCCCGGGTCCGGTGCCGCCGGTACCGCCGCCCGGTCCGCCGGGCCCCCCCGCGCTGGCCGGCGGGCCGCCGCCCGCCGAGGCGGCCGCATCGACCGGGCCGGGCTCGTGATGGCCCGCCTGCGCCACCGGGCGTGGCAGGCGCTGGCTCTGCTGGCGGCCGCAGTGATGTTGAGTTCCTGCGGATGGCGCGGCATCGCCAACGTGGCGCTGCCCGGTGTTCCGGGCAGCGGCGCCGACTCCTACACGATCTATGTGCAGATGCCGGACACGCTCGCGCTCAACAACAACAGCAAGGCGATGGTGGCCGACGTCTTTGTCGGGTCGGTGCGGGCGATCACCCTGAAGGACTGGGTCGCCACCCTGACGGTGGGCCTGGAGAAGAACGTCAAGTTGCCGAAGAACGCCACCGCCAAGATCGGGCAGACCAGCATATTGGGGTCGCAGCACGTGGAACTGGCGGCGCCACCGGATCCATCGCCGCAGTTGCTGAAGGACGGCGACACCATTGCCCTGCAGAACTCCTCGGCATATCCGAACACCGAGCAGACCCTGGCCAGCATCGCGCTGATTCTGCGCGGCGGCGGCATCCCGAATCTGGAAGTGCTGCAGAACGAGACCTACAACGTGTTGAACGGGCGAGCCCCGCAGATCCGCGCCCTGCTCGGCAAGCTGGCCACCTTCACCGGCCAGCTCAACGAGCAGCGCGACGACATCAACCATGCCATCGACTCCACCGACCGGCTGCTGGCCTACGTGGCCAACCGGGCGGACGTGCTGGACCGGGCGCTGACCGACTTCCCGCCGCTGGTCAAACATTTCGCCGAGCCGGGTTATCAGCGCAATCTCGTCAACGCGACCGAGGCGACGGGGCGGCTGAGCGCCGTCACCGACCAGTACCTGGGCGCTGCGCGGAGCAATCTGCACACCGACCTGCAACACACGCAATGCCCGCTCAAGGAGGTCGTCAAGGCGGCGCCCTATCTGAACGGCGTGCTGAAGGTGCTCTTCAGCCTGGTCCCGCCCGACGCCAGTGAGAAGTCGATCCGCGGCGACTACACCAACGTCTCGATCCAGCTGGACGCGACCTACGCCGCCATCGACAACAGTCTGCTCAGCGGGACCGGATTGATGGGGCAGCTGCGGGCGCTGCAGCAGTCCTACGGCCACGATCCGGAGATGATGATCCCGGACGTGCGGTACACCCCGAACCCCAACGACGCGCCCGGCGGGCCGCTGGTGGAAAGGGGGGACCGCAATTGCTGACCCGCATCATCAAACGCCAACTGATCCTGTTCGCCGTCATCACCGTGGTCGCCCTGACGGTGCTGGGCTGGTACTACCTGCGGATTCCCCGGCTGCTCGGCATCGGCGTGTATGAGCTCAAGGCCGACCTGCCGGCTTCGGGCGGGCTGTATTCCACCGCCAACGTGACCTATCGCGGCTTCACCATCGGCAAGGTCACCGCCGTCGAACCGACCGAGCAGGGCGCCCAGGCCACCATGAGCATAAATAACCGCTATAAAGTCCCGGTCGATGTCAGCGCGAACGTGCATTCGGTGTCCGCGGCCGGTGAGCAGTATCTCGACCTGGTGCCGACCGGCAATCCCGGGCGCTATCTCTCGCCGGGGCAGACCATCACCAAGGGCACGGTGCCCCGTGCGATCGGTCCCGCGCTGGACGCCGCCAACCGCGGGCTGGCGGCGCTGCCCAAGGACAAGATCAGCGCGGTGCTCGACGAAACCGCCCAGGCGGTCGGTGGGCTGGGGCCGGCGTTGCAGCGCC
>NZ_JBYCKY010000908.1:0-1230 GCF_057473605.1 Mycobacterium sp. TH-M82
CCGGCATCCACTCCGGCGACTCGGCGTGCGCGCTGCCGCCGGTGACGCTGGGCCGCCAGAACATCGAGCAGGTGCGCCGCGCCACCGAGGCCATCGCGCACGGTGTCGGGGTGGTGGGGTTGCTCAACGTGCAGTTCGCGCTGAAGGATGACGTGCTCTACGTGCTGGAGGCCAATCCGCGGGCCAGTCGCACCGTGCCGTTCGTGTCCAAGGCGACGGCGGTGCCGCTGGCCAAAGCCTGCGCCCGGATCATGCTGGGCGCCTCCATCTCCGCGCTGCGCGCCGAGGGCCTGCTCGCGGCCTCCGGTGACGGCGCCGATGTCGGGCCGGACGCACCCATCGCGGTCAAGGAAGCCGTACTTCCGTTCCATCGGTTCCGCCGCGAAGACGGCTCCGGCATCGACTCGCTGCTGGGCCCGGAGATGAAGTCCACCGGCGAGGTGATGGGCATCGACCGCGAATTCGGCAGTGCGTTCGCCAAGAGTCAGACCGCCGCCTACGGTTCGCTGCCGGTGCACGGCACGGTCTTCGTGTCGGTGGCCAACCACGACAAGCGGTCCCTGGTCTTCCCGGTGAAGCGGCTGGCGGACTTGGGATTCCGGGTGCTGGCCACCGAGGGGACCGCGGAGATGCTGCACCGCAACGGTATACCGTGTGACGTGGTGCGCAAGCTTTTCCAGGAGCCCAGCCGCGACCGGCCGCTTCCATCAGCGGTCGACGCGATCCGAGCCGGCGAGGTCGACCTGGTGATCAACACCCCCTACGGCAACGCCGGTCCGCGGGTGGACGGCTATGAGATCCGTGCGGCGGCGGTGGCGATGAACATCCCGTGTGTGACCACCGTGCAGGGTGCGGCGGCCGCGGTGCAGGGCATCGAGGCCGGAATCCGCGGTGATATCGGGGTGCGGTCGCTGCAGGAACTGCACAGCGCACTCGGCGGGCGCGGGCACTGATGGTGGCCGGGTTCGGTGCGCGGCTGGCGGCGGCGGTGACGGCGCGCGGGCCGCTGTGTCTGGGCATCGACCCGCACCCCGAACTGCTGCGGGCCTGGGGTCTGCCGGTGAGCCCGGACGGGCTGGCCGCGTTCTGCGACACCTGTGTGGCGGCGTTCACCGGGTTCGCGCTGGTCAAACCCCAGGTGGCGTTCTTCGAGGCGCACGGTGCGGCCGGCTACGCCGTGCTGGAGCACACCATCGCCGCGCTGCGCGCCGCCGGGGTGTTGGTGCTGGC
>NZ_JBYCKY010000909.1:0-4540 GCF_057473605.1 Mycobacterium sp. TH-M82
GTGCGGTTCAGTCAGGCCATCACCGCCCTGGCGCACAATCACGCCGCCTTCGTCGAGATGAGTCCGCATCCGCTGCTGACCTACGCCATCGCCGAGACGCTTGAGGCGGCGTCACCGGGCCCGGTCCACACCGCGGCCGAAGCCGTCGTCACCTCGGCGATCAAGCGGGTCGACGACGAAACCCTGTTCTTGCACGCACAACTCGCCGCAGTCGGCGTCATCGGCTCGGATACCGGGCTATTCACCGACATCCCGACGTCGCCGTGGCAGCACTCACGGCACTGGATCACGCCCACCTCGCAGCCGCAGCCCGACACCCACCCGCTGCTCGGGGTGCATATCGAGCTGCTGTCCGGCCGGGACCATGTGTGGCAGGCAGAGATCACAGTTAAAGCCATACCGTGGCTGTCCGGCCACACGATGGCGGGGCGGACCGTGCTGCCGGCGGCGGGCTTTGTGGAGATGGCGCTGGCCGCCGGCTGCCAGGCGCTTGCGCTGCCCGCCGAGTCCGTCGAAGTCAGCAGGCTCGAGATCATGCAGGCACTCGCCTTGGACCACACCATGCAGGTCACCACGCAGCTCACCCGGGGTGACCGGGACGATCAGGGAACCCGTGTCGAAATCCATGCCCGCCCGGCTGGCGGCGCCTGGTCTGTCTATGCGACCGCCGAGGTCGACGCGGCGCCCAAGAACGTTCCCGACGCGGTGGACGAGCCCGGTGTTGGCGACCGCGAGATCGACGAGATTGAGATCACGCTCGCCGATGAGGTTGTCGGCCACCCCCGCTATTCGATTCATCCAGCGATGGTCGATGCCGCGCTGCGACATCTGGCCGCTGTCGCTGCCGTGCGGGCCGAATCCGCGCCGGCGTACCAGCCTGCGTCTGTCGCGAAGGTCCGGCTGTTCGGACGGGTCGGGCGGCGGGCCCGCTGCCGTGCAGAGCTGATCGAGCAACACGACACTGACCACCCGGGCTACCTGGGCCGCATCGTCCTCACCGATGATGCGGGCACGTTGACCGCCGAACTCACCGGGGTCGAACTGGCGCCGGTAGACCCGGTAGACCTTGCCACGCTGCGGCTGCCACTCGAGCAGAAGGTCTTCGACACCGAGTGGGTGGAGCGCCCGCTGCCGGAAAACCTTGAACCCGACTCAGCCTCGGCCGCGGGAAGCTGGCTGCTGCTGGCCGATGAGGACACTGAAACGCAGTTCCTTGCAGCGCAATTCGCTGCCCAGCTCAACTCACCGGCGCGGCGGGTGATCAGCGCCGGGCTCTTTGGCACAATCGCAGACGCCTGCACCGAGGCCGCCGCCGATCCGAGCGCGCCGGTGGTCGGCATCGTCGTGTTCGTCGCCAAGCAGGCGTTCGAGGGCACCGACCCGGACGGCGCACTCGACCGTGCCCGCGAATTGACCTGGGCGGTCTGGACCACGGCCCGCGCCACCGCCGACTGCTGGCCCGGCACGTCGCCGCGGCTGTGGCTGGTCACTCGCAGCGGTCTGGCGGTCCGCGACGAGGACCCGGGCGACCCCGCGGTCGGCGCCCTGCGGGGCCTCATTCGCAACTGGCGGTTCCCCGGCGAGGCGGCGCGCGTCCTGGCCGAGGAGCCGGAGCTGGACGCCACCCTGGTCGATCTGGACACGGGCGGCCCGGACAACCTCGCTGACCTGCTGACCGAACTGGGTTCACCGGCCAGCGACGACGTGGTCGCGTGGCGTCGCCGGCACCGCTACGTCGAACGGCTCACCCGGGTGGCCCCCGACGCCGGTGACCGGCGGGCTGTCGTCGCACCCGACGGCGCCTACATCGTCACCGGAGGTCTGGGCGGGCTGGGCTCGGTCGCCGCGCACTGGCTCGCTCAGCGCGGCGCGGGCCGGCTCATCCTCAACGGCCGAAGCGAACCCACCGATGCACAGCGAAACGTGCTCGCCGAACTTGGCGGCCCTGCCAGGAGCACCGAAATCGTATTCGTCCCCGGCGACATCTCCGAACCGGGGGTCGCGGAGCAACTGGTGGCCGCCGCTGAGCAGACCGGGAAACCACTGCGCGGCGTCGTCCACGCGGCCGGGGTGACCGGCGGGGGTCCGGTGGCCGCGCTCACCCGGGAGAGCCTGACGCGGGTGTGGGCGCCCAAGGTGGCCGGCGCGTTGCGGTTGCACGCCGCCATGCACGAGACGCAGGAGCAGAACAGAGCCCGGCAGCTGGACTGGTGGGTTGGCTTCTCGTCGATGGCCACCCTGCTGGGCCTGCCCGGTCAGGCGGCCTACACCACCGCCAACGCCTGGCTGGACGCGATGATGGCGTGGCGACACGCAGCGGGTCTGCCTGCTACCGCGATCGACTGGGGCCAGTGGGCGGACGTCGGCATGAGTCACAAGCTGACCTACAGCATGCTCGACCCGATCACCCCCGACGAGGGCGTCGAGGCGCTCGAGTCATTGGTGGGCGGTGTCCGCACCCGGGTTGGCGTGGGGCGACTGCGGATGGACCGCGCCGTCGCGGCGACCCCCGAGTTCGGCGAACTCGGCTACTTCGAAAAAGTGGTCGCTGACATTGCAGAATTTGACCGGGAGTTTTCCACCGGCCGATCGGTCGGCTACGGCAAGGACCGGCTGGCGGCGAGTGCCCCGGACTGGTCGCAGGTACCCCCCGAGAACCGGCTCGGTGAACTGACGACCGGGCTGCGGGCGATCCTGGCCCGTGAACTTCGCAAACCGGCATCGGCCGTCGACGTCGACCAGCCGTTCCCGGAGATGGGACTGGACTCGATGACGGCGATGACGGTGCTGAAAGGGACACAGCGATTAGTGGGTGTCGACCTGTCGGCTTCGATGTTCTGGAACCACCCCACGATTTCGGCGCTGGCGAGGTATCTGGTGGAATTGCTGGCACCGTCGCAGTTGCCGCAGGAGGAGCCGGAGAACCGGGCTGACCTGCCGATCGACTCGGCGGGCGGCGTGCTGGACGAGTTGTTCGAGCACGCGGAGTCCGCATCAGCAGGCAGCGCAGGTAGCGAGAGCAGTCGAGAACGGTAGTTATCGATGGAAACGATCTTCGACAGGGTTTCGGCGATGCCCGCCGCCCACCGGACCGCGCTGACCGAGCAGTTCGACAAGGCTTCGCGTATCGCGGCCGCGGAGCCGGTGGCGGTGGTGGGCATCGGCTGCCGTTTCCCCGGTGGTGTGGGCGGCCCGCAGGATTACTGGGCGTTGCTGACCGGCGGCCGGGATGCGATCACCGAGGTCCCGTCGGATCGCTGGAACGCCGAAGAGTTCTACGACGCGGACCCATTCACGCCCGGCCGGATGTCGTCGAAGTGGGGCGGTTTCCTGGCCGACGTGGCCGGCTTCGACGCCGACTTCTTTCAGATCTCACCGCGTGAGGCAGAGGCCATGGACCCGCAGCAGCGACTGATGTTGGAGGTGGCGTTCGAAGCACTGGAGCACGCCTGCATCGCGCCGGATCAGCTGGACGGTATCCGCGCCGCGGTGATGATGGGTGTGTACTACACCGAGTACCAGGCCATTTCGGTAGCAGACCCGGAGCGCATCGACGCCTACTCCGCGACCGGCAACGCGCACGCCGTCGCCGTCGGGCGGATCGCCTACCTGCTGGGGCTGCGGGGGCCGGCGGTGGCGGTCGACTCGGCGTGTTCGTCCTCGCTGGTCGCGATTCACCTGGCGTGCCAGAGTCTGCGGCTGCGGGAGAGCGACCTGGCCCTAGCCGGCGGGGTCAGCCTGATCTTGCGCCCGGAGACCCAGATCGCGATGTCCAAGTGGGGAATGCTGTCGCCGGGCGGCCGATGCCACACCTTCGACGCCGCCGCGGACGGATTCGTCCGCGGCGAGGGTGCTGGGGTGGTGGTGCTCAAGCGGCTCACCGATGCAGTGGCCGACGGCGACCGGGTGCTGGCGGTGGTGCGCGGCTCGGCGATCAACTCCGACGGCCGCTCGAACGGCCTGACCGCGCCGAACACCATCGCACAGTGCGACGTGCTCACCAGGGCGTTGCGCAGCGCCGACGTCGCGGCGGGCTCGGTGAATTTCATCGAGGCGCACGGCACCGGAACCGCCCTAGGCGACCCGATCGAGTTCGAGGCGCTGGCCGACGTCTACGGCCGCGGCGACGGTTCCTGCGCGCTGGGGGCGGTGAAAACCAACATCGGTCACCTGGAGGCGGCCGCGGGAATCGCCGGCTTCATCAAGGCGGCCCTGGCGGTCCAGCACGGCCGAATTCCGCCGAATCTGCATTTCGTCCAATGGAATCCGGCTATCGACCCGGCACCGACCCGGCTGTTCGTTCCCACCGAGCTGACACCGTGGCCGGTGTCCGACGGACCGCGCCGCGCCGCGGTGTCGTCGTTCGGCCTTGGCGGGACGAACGCGCACGTGGTGATCGAACAGGGCCCCGATCCGGTGTCGGCGCCGCAGGCGGGCACACCCGTGAGCACGTTGGTGGTGTCGGGTAAAAGTGAGCAGCGGGTTGCGGCGTGGGCTTCGGTGTTGGCGGCGTGGTTGGCCGGTGATGGTGCGCAGGTGG
>NZ_JBYCKY010000910.1:0-4975 GCF_057473605.1 Mycobacterium sp. TH-M82
ACATCGGAAAATTCGAGAAAGCCTCCGAAGATTTCTTCATCCCGGCACTCACCGCGATGATGGGGGCATCCGGCGCACAGCTGTTCGCCGCCTTGCCCCTGCGGCTGGTGACCTCGCTGTCCGGCCCGCCGGTACCGAGCGGTTATCACACCATGGGCGGGATGCAGATGGGTGTGGACCCCAAGACCAGCGTCGTCGATGCGTATGGACGCATGCACCAGATGGACAACGTCTACTGCGCCGACGGCAGCGTATTCGTCACCTCCAGCGGCTCTAACCCCACCCAAACCATCATGGCGGTGGCGCTGCGCAACGCACGTGCGCTCGCCGGCCAGTCGCAGAGCTCATCGTCCAGCACCGCTCAGGCGCCGGGTATACGTCGGTGATCACCTCGAAGGGCCACAATCTCGTAGGGAGCCCAAGCCTGTCAGGACATCCTGAGAATTCAACGTTGGTCTAAGCCGCGCCCACGGACCCGATACGACAAGCGGTAGTAAGCCGGGGTAGGCTGATTACGTCGTTCGGGAGGGGAGTCGGGCCATGCCGAGATCGGCGAGCCTAGGCGATTTGGAACGGGCGGTGATGAACCACCTGTGGTCGGCGCCTGAGCCCCAAACGGTGCGCCAGGTCCACGAAGCGTTGTCGGTGCACCGGGACTTGGCTTACACCACCGTGATGACCGTGCTGCAGCGGCTGGCAAAGAAGAACCTGCTCATCCAGATCCGTGATGAGCGTGCGCACCGCTACACGCCGGCACGCGATCGCGGCGATCTGGTCGCCGGGCTGATGGTGGACGCGCTGGAACAGGCCGCGGACCCCGGCGGTCGGCAGGCCGCGCTGGTGCATTTCGTCGAACGTGTCGATGCCGACGAGGCCGAGGCGTTACGGCACGCACTCGACGAATTGGAAGCCAAACACCGCCCTGTTGCACCCGATGGCGGTCAGATCACGCCCTGAGGGAGACTGACTGCGTGTTCGCGCTGGCCTCCATCATCGTCGCGATGCTGCTCGCCGGCCCGGTGCGGTCCTGGCTGGCGTATGCGGGCTGGCTGCTGCGCGCACCCCGGGCCGGTGTGGTGCTGTGCCAGGCCGTCACACTCGCCGCGGTGCTCGCGGCGTTCGGCGCCGGCATCGCCGTCGCGAGCGGGCTGTTCGTGCCCGGGCCGGACGGCCGGCCGACACGGACGATCGGTGACGGCATCGATCGGCTGGGCTGGCCGCTGTGGATCTTGTCGGTGGCGGTCTTGGTGTTGACGCTGGTGGTGGGCGTTCGGCTGCTGGTGGCGATGCTTCGGGTGGCGGTCGGCACCCGGCGGCGGCGCGCACATCACCGCATGCTGGTCGACCTGCTCCGGACCAGCGAGGACCCGATGCCGAGTCACGTCGGCCGCCGGGCCGAGGAACTTCGAATCCTGCAGATCGCGCAGCCGATGGCCTATTGCCTGCCCGGGGTACGCAGCCGGGTCGTGCTCAGCGCGGGAATGCTGGCCTCGTTGACCGACACCGAACTCGCCGCCGTACTGAGCCATGAACGCGCGCATCTGCGTGCCCGCCATGACCTGGTGCTGGAAACATTCACTGCCCTGCACACGGCCTTTCCGCGGATTACCCGCAGCGCCAGCACGCTGGGTACGGTGCAACTGCTGGTCGAGCTGCTCGCCGACGACGCGGCAGTCCGCACCACCGGGCCCGCACCACTGGCGCGTGCGCTGGTGGCCTGCGCATCCGCGTGTGCACCGGCGGGCGCGATGGCGGTGGGCGGTCCCAGCACGTTGCTGCGGGTACGCCGCCTGTCGGGACCGGGCAACAGTCGAGCGCTGGCGGTGGCCGTCTACCTCGCCGCGGCAGCGGTGCTGGTGGTGCCCACCGTCGCACTGGCGGTACCGTGGCTGATCGAGTTGCACCGGCTGCTCGCCGGATAACCGCGGCGACGTCCGTTGACGTCATGTATCACCCGAGCGTCGACCTTCGGTCCCTGGAGGCCTGCGGCGGCAAAGAAAGGCATGAGGAAGGCAGACCAATGAGCGTGACCCAACCGATCGCCCAGATCGGGGTGACCGGCTTGGCTGTGATGGGTTCCAACATCGCCCGCAACTTCGCCCGGCACGGATGCACCGTGGCACTGCACAACCGTTCGATCGCCAAGACCGACGCGCTGTTGGCCGAGTACGGCTCCGAGGGCAGTTTCGTGCGCAGCCAGTCGATTCGGGAATTCCTTGCCGCCCTGGAGAAGCCGCGCAGGGTGCTGATCATGGTCAAAGCCGGTGCCGCCACCGATGCCGTCATCGACGAACTCGCCGACGCCATGGAACCCGGCGACATCATCATCGACGGCGGCAACGCGCTCTACACCGACACCATCCGGCGCGAGAAAGCCATGGCCGAGCGGCGCCTGCACTTCGTCGGCGCGGGCATCTCCGGCGGCGAAGAAGGCGCACTGAACGGGCCGTCGATCATGCCCGGCGGCCCCGCGGAGTCGTATGAGTCGCTGGGCCCGTTGCTGGAGCAGATCTCCGCACACGTCGACGGGGTGCCGTGTTGCACGCACATCGGCCCCGACGGTTCGGGCCACTTCGTCAAGATGGTGCACAACGGCATCGAGTACTCCGACATGCAACTGATCGGCGAGGCCTACCAGCTGCTCCGGGACGGGCTCGGCTTCTCCGCGCCGCAGATCGCCGACGTGTTCACCGACTGGAACACCGGGGAGTTGGACAGCTACCTGGTGGAGATCACTGCCGAGGTGCTGCGCCAGGTGGACGCCAAGACCGCCCGACCTTTGGTCGACGTGATCGTCGACGAGGCCGAGCAGAAGGGCACCGGCCGCTGGACCGTCAAATCCGCTCTCGACCTCGGTGTCCCGGTGACCGGCATCGCCGAAGCGGTGTTCGCCCGCGCACTGTCGGGTTCGGTGGCCCAGCGCAAGGCGGCCGCCGGCTTCGCATCCGGTCGGCTGGGCGAACGCCCCGCCGACCCGCAAACCTTCATCGAAGACATCCGCCGGGCGCTGTACGCCTCCAAGATCGTCGCCTACACCCAGGGCTTCAACCAGATCCAGGCCGGCAGCGCCGAATACGGCTGGAACATCGCCCCTGGCGAGCTGGCCACCATCTGGCGCGGCGGCTGCATCATCCGGGCCAAGTTCCTCAACCGCATCAAGAAGGCCTTCGAAACCGAACCGGACCTGGCCAGCCTGCTGAGCGCACCGTATTTCCGCGGCGCCGTCGAATCGGCGATCGACGGCTGGCGCCGTGTGGTCATCACCGCCACCCAGTTGGGAATACCGGTGCCGGGCTTCTCCTCGGCGCTGTCGTACTACGACGGCCTGCGGACCGCGCGGCTGCCCGCCGCACTCACCCAGGCCCAGCGCGACTACTTCGGTGCGCACAGCTACGGCCGGGTCGATGCGCCCGGCAAGTTCCACACGTTGTGGAGCGGCAACCACAGCGAGGTGGCGGTTCCCTCAGGTGGCCATGCCGGCCCGGACGGCCTGAGGCGGAGCCGGACCATTGATTCAGGGATAAGGCAATGAGGTTTTTGAACGGCCAGGCCCCCGCGTACGACCTGACCTACGACGATGTCTTCATCGTCCCCAACCGTTCCGACGTCGATTCGCGGTTCGACGTGGACCTGTCCACCCGCGACGGCTCCGGCACCACCATCCCGGTGGTGGTGGCCAACATGACCGCGGTGGCCGGCCGCCGGATGGCCGAGACCGTGGCCCGGCGCGGCGGCGTCGTGGTGCTGCCGCAGGATCTGCCGATCACCGCCGTGCAACAGACCGTGGACTTCGTCAAAAGCCGCGACCTGGTCATCGACACCCCGGTGGTGCTCTCGCCCGACGATTCGGTGTCGGACGCTGCCGCGCTGATCCACAAACGCGCCCACGGCGCGGCGGTGGTGGTGTCGCAGAGTCGCCCGGTCGGCCTGGTGACGGCGCCGCGCTGCGACGGTGTCGACCGGTTCACCCGGGTCCGCGACGTCGTGATACCCGATTTTGTCAACGCCCCGGCGGACACCGATCCGCGCAAGGTCTTCGACCTGTTGGAGCACGCCCCGATCGATGTCGCGGTGCTGACCAACGCCGACGGCACACTGGCCGGGGTGCTGACCCGTACCGGGGCGATCCGGGCCGGGATCTACACCCCGGCCACCGACGGGGCCGGCCGGTTGCGCGTCGCCGCTGCCGTAGGCATCAACGGCACGGTGGTGGCCAAGGCGGCAGCGCTGGTGGCGGCCGGGGTGGACCTGCTGGTCATCGACACCGCACACGGTCATCAGGTCAAGGCACTGGACGCGGTCAGGGCGGTTGCGGCGCTAGGCCTGGGTGTGCCGCTGGTCGCCGGCAACGTGGTCTCGGCCGAGGGCACCCGGGACCTCATCGACGCCGGGGCTGCCGTCGTCAAGGTCGGTGTCGGCCCCGGCGCCATGTGCACCACCCGGATGATGACCGGCGTGGGCCGGCCGCAGTTCTCCGCCGTGGCCGACTGCGCGGACGCGGCGCGCCGGCTCGGTGCGCACGTATGGGCCGACGGTGGGGTCCGCCATCCCCGAGACGTCGCGCTGGCACTGGCGGCAGGCGCGTCCAACGTGATGATCGGCTCCTGGTTCGCCGGCACCTACGAGTCGCCCGGCGATCTGATGCTCGATCACGCGGAGCAGCCGTATAAAGAGAGCTACGGGATGGCCTCCAAGCGGGCTGTGGTCGCCCGCACCGCAGCCGACAGCGCGTTCGAAAGGGCCCGCAAAACATTGTTCGAAGAAGGCATTTCAACGTCCCGGATGGGGCTGGACCCGGACCGCGGCGGGGTTGAAGACCTGCTCGACCACATCACCTCGGGGGTGCGCAGCACCTGCACCTACGTCGGCGCGTCCACACTGGCCGAACTGCACGAACGAGCGGTGCTGGGGGTGCAGTCGGCGGCCGGGTTCGCCGAGGGCCATCCGCTGCCGTTCGGCTGGTAGCACGGCTTGA
>NZ_JBYCKY010000911.1:0-4202 GCF_057473605.1 Mycobacterium sp. TH-M82
AGCAGGGCAACCTGCTGGCGTCGGGAACCTACCCGGGCGGTCGGGTGCGTAAGCGTGTCATCGAGCCGGACGGCACGCGGCGGTCCCGCGTGGTGAATCTGCCCGAGACGTGGTTTCGTGCCGAAGCTCCCGAGCATGTTCTGCGGGGGCGGGACTCCGCCGAGATCAAAGCTCGGCGGGATGCACGTGCTCAACGGTTGGTGTCCGATTCGGTTTGCGAAGGGCCGGACTGTCACGAGGTCGCGCCTGCCGGGTATCGGTACTGCCTGCTGCACAGCAGGCTGGCAGACGGTGATCCGGGTGCCAGTGTCCAGCTCAGCGCGTGGATGGACTGGCGGGCCGTGTGTAAGCTCTGCGATCCGGGCGAGGAACCGCCTCGCCCGGAGATCGTTGACATGTGGGACGACCCGGTCGGTATCGCCTACCGTGAGCAGCACCCGCCGGAATCAACCCTCAGGTGACGTTCCGGGACACCTACGGATGTGGATTCCCGGCCCTGAGAGCCACGCACAGACACGATCACCCACTCGCCGGTGTCCTTACACCGGACCGGTGCGAACACACGTCAGCGTGCGTCTCAGGCCGGGCATCGTGAACACACCTACAACGCCAGAACCGCCCCCACGTAAGGGGGCGGTTCGTGCGGGTGGTGGTGGCTACAGGACCGCCAGGTCTGCAAGCTCGGTGCGGGTCAGCCCGTGGCCGCTCTTCGGGTGCTCATGTATCACGATGTCCATATCCGACATCGAACGCACCGGATCGCGCATGATGTCATCCGCGATTGCTTCCGCATCGTAGACGAGGGCCAGACTAGGCCCCATCAGCTCAGCAACGGCCGTGATTGTCTCTTCGCGTGTACCGAACATTTTTTCCTCCATCGTTGAAGTCCTGTGGCAGGCGTACACGTCCGCCGACTTATACGCACCGTACATGAGGTGTACGGCGGTGTCAACGCCACGGCGTAAATCCCGGTGATCGGCCCGCGCAGATGTTTTGCAACGTCCCGCGTGGCAGGCCAGTAACCCGCTCGAGCTGCGAGTACGGCACGCCGGAACGCTTGGCCCGGCGGATCTCTTGGTACAGCGTAGCGACCGCCTCGTCGGCGGCCAGACGTAGGTCAGCAAGGTCGGTCATACATAGAGCGTACCGCAGGACAACGCCGCAGTAGTCGGCGCTTGCGTCTGCGACGCTGCGCTCGGCGTCGGCAGGCTGCGCCTGCCTAGCGGCACCGCAGGTGCCTCGCCCGGCGGCGGCAGCTTCGCTGCCTAGCAGCCTGCTGTGCAGCAGGCAGGACAGGGGCAGTCGTCGGCACCGCAGGTGCCTAGACCGGCGTCGCAGAGCTGCGCTCTGCTAGCAGGGCAGGGCAGGCAGGCACCGGGCAGGCAGGCAGGCAGGCAGTCGCAGCGCTTGTGTCGGCATACGTGCAGGGCAAGGGGCACGGGGGCATCCCCCCGGTGCCCGCTCCCCGACCGGGCGGTAATGCGTCCCGTCGACATCGTGCGACTTAAACGTCCGTTTTTTAGAGAGTAGAGAAAACGCCATGAAGGTGTGTGCGCGGTGCAAAACCGCGAGGTCAAGGGACAATTTCTGTAGGTACCGGCGGAGTCCTGATGGTCTACAAGGGTATTGCAAAGCATGCATGAAGCAGTACGCAATCGACCATTACGGGTATAAAACGATGGGTGGAAACCGCACAAAGGGTGTAATCACCACGTATGGGTCTGCGCACAGTCATACACGCCGTGTCCGTGGTGCCGCCAAGCAATTCGAGTGTGTTGACTGCAAAGGCCGAGCCGCACAGTGGTCATACAAAGGTGGCTCACCAGACGAGAAAATCGGCCCCTGCAAGACAGTTAGCGGTCGGTATGAGGCCATCATGGCGTTCTCACCTAACCCGTATGACTATGAGCCGCGCTGCATCCTGTGCCACAAAGCGCACGACCGAAAGTAAGAACGGAGACAAAGTATGCGCTCACCTGCTGGTTTGCAGAAACCCGGCAAGGCGTTATGGCGGAAAATAACCGCTGTTTTCGATGTTGAAAGCGACCCAGACAAGCAAGAATTGTTATTTCAAGCGTGCCGAACGGCCGATATTGTCGCCGAACTTGATGATGCGGCGGCCGAAGCGCCGCTGTTGGTTAAGGGCAGTATGGGCCAGCCGGCCATTAGCCCGTTGATCGCCGAAGCGCGCGTGCAGCGTGCGCTGCTCGCCCAACTGCTGTCGAGAATGAACTTTGAGGAGACCACCTGATGAGTAAAGCGCAGCGCCGGACTCGGCGGCATGACGCCGCCAAGCCGAACCAACCGAAGTTTATGTTGAGCGATTTCTACCGCTGGCGGTTCTCTTTCAAGGCGGGCACGGCGGGGTTGACTGTCGAGGCGTTCCTGGAGGCAGGCCCTAGGCCCTGAGAGCGATTCTGACGAGTTAAACCACCATCCCCGGTATAACCTATCCGGGGATCGCGCTAAGGGCCTTCCTCCGGGCTGTCAGCCCGCGCCCCATGCAGGTTTATCTCGCCGTCGGCGATAACCGCACCACCGATACCAGCGTCCCGCATCGCGTCCAGTATCTCCGCGACACCAGTCTCACCGCTGCTCTCACCCAACGCCCTGCTGACGTCCACGTTCAACCGCAGTGTGCCGCCCCTACCGACGGTCAGCGTCACACCAGCATCTACCAGCATCGTCCGGCGGTCCTCTAGCGTGGCATCCGGCCACACATCACCGTAAGTCTTGTCGGTCTCAACCTGCACCCAACCGGCCCTCACGACCGGTTGGGCGGCGAGTAGGTCACGTTTGGCGATAAGCGCGGACATCTGGCTACGGAATACCGCCTGGTCATCTTCTGACACGTACAGCCCGAGCGCGCGGTCGTCGCGGAGAGCTTCGATAGTCGTGATGGTTTGTTCCAGTTCTGCGGAGTGATCCGACCCCGGCTGCCACACCCGGGTCACGGTTCGCCGGTCATTGTGGATGAGCAGGAATACCGATTCCACCAGCCTCTCGGCGTTGCCCGCCCGGACCAGCACGCCAGGGCAGGGTTTCGGTGAATCGCCACACACGTAGTACTTGTGTGTTTTCCGGCCTTCCCTCGTGCGGACGAAATGCCGCATATTCCGGCCGCACACGCCGCACTTGGCGACACCGAGCAGCGGGTTGACAGAGTGCCGTCGATGCCGACCGGATCGACTGCGCTGCTCTACCTCGGATTGAATACGGTTCCAGGTTTGCGGATCGAACGATGCCGGCCCGACAAGCACGGGTTCGCCGCTGGCGTCCAGCACGGGTTTCCCTTTGGCTGTTTTGACGCCTTGGGTTGCCGCGCTGGTCAGCACGGCCCGGAGCGTGCTGATAGTCCAGCGTGACCCGCGTGTCGGTTTCCCGGTGCGCTGGCGTAGCCGGTCGGCAGGGCTTGGTGTGCGGTCATCGTTGAGACGTGTGGTTATCCGTGTGAGGGAATCCCCGGAGAGCAGCAGGTCCGATATCTGGTGAAGCACACGCTGCGCTTCGGGATCATGCCCGAGGGCTTTACCGCCCTCTGGCCGGTCGACAACCTGGAATCCGTAAGGCGGAACACCGTAGGCCCATCGCGGCTGGTGCCGGAATTGTGCTACCCGGTCGTTGGCGCGCTGTACGAACCGCTGCCCTTCGATCTCGGCGAACACCGACGCCAAGATCAGGAATACCCGCGACATAGCGGTGGCGAACACGTCCTGTTCGCTGGGGTCGTGGTAGAAGTTGAGCCGGATACCGTCGTCTATCAGCACCAGGAACTTGCGGTGCTGTTGGCACCATTCGGCTAGCTGCACACAGTCTGATGCGCTGCGGAATACCCGGTCGGTCTTGGCGAAGATCAAGGCATCGAAGTCGTCGGCACGGTCGGTGAGCCAGACCTTGAGGTCTGGCCGCTGCCACGGCGATTGCTTGATCGCGGACACGTCCAGGTCCTCTACGTGACCGACAACAGTCCAGCCTTGCGACTCCGCGTAGCGGATTCCTTTGTCGCGCTGAGTGAGCTGTGATTCTTTACCCTCGGTGAGGATAGAGACCCTAGCGCCGACAACCGCCCTCACAGGGCTTGACTCCATGGTTTCGGAGTGTATCGTAGTGGTCATAGACCCACAGTGAGTCCCATGCGCCGCCACCGTCGGCGTAAGCGGCCAGATCGCGCATCACCGGCCAGTGCTCGCCGGGTGCGATGT
>NZ_JBYCKY010000912.1:0-1808 GCF_057473605.1 Mycobacterium sp. TH-M82
TTGATCCCAATCCCGACTATGACGGGGCAGACGAGATCGAGTGGTTTTTCAGATACATGCCGTGGGGTTTCCGTGGCGTCCTCGACGGCCAAGGCTACCCACCGCCTGGCTATCCACCGGTCTAAAGGGCTTTGAGTTCCTCGGTCACCGCGGAGACTGATTTCTTGGCGTCGCCGAACAGCATGGTGGTGCCCTCGGCGTAGAACAGCGGGTTGTCGATGCCCGCGAAGCCGGAGTTCATCGACCGCTTCAGCACGATCACCGACCGGGCTTTGTCCACGTTGAGAATCGGCATGCCATAGATCGGGCTGTTCGGCTCGTTGCGCGCCGCCGGATTCGTCACGTCGTTGGCGCCGATGACGATCGCGACGTCGGTCCGGGCGAACTCGTCGTTGATGTCGTCCATCTCCTTCAACGCGTCGTATTCGACGTCGGCCTCGGCCAGCAGCACGTTCATGTGGCCGGGCATCCGGCCCGCGACCGGGTGGATGGCGTATTTGACCGGCACTCCCCGCGACTCGAGCAGGGTGGCCATGTCCTTGACCGCATGCTGGGCCTGCGCGACCGCCATGCCGTAGCCCGGCACCACGATCACCTGGTTGGCGTAGGCCATCTGAATCGCGGCGTCGGCCGCCGACGTGGCCTTGGCGACGCGATCCACCCCGCCGGCGGACGTGACCGCGACTCCGCCACCGCCGAACCCACCGGCCACGATCCCCGGGATGGACCGATTCATCGCCTTGGCCATCAGGTTGGTCAGGATCGAGCCGGAGGCCCCGACGATCATCCCGGCCACGATCATCGCGGTGTTGTTCAACGCCAGCCCGGCGGCCGCGGCCGAGAGCCCCGTCAGCGCGTTGAGCAGCGAGATGACCACCGGCATGTCGGCGCCGCCGATCGGCAGCACCACCATCAGCCCCAGCACCGCGGCAGCGGCCAACAGGGCGATCATCCACCACAGCGAGACGCCGCCGCTGCCAGGGTGCGCATCAAGGCCGATGACCACCGCGCACACCACGGCCGCCACCAGCAGCACAATGTTGAGGTAGTGCTGAACGTGTCCCAGCCCGATCGGCCGGCCAGGGATGATCTCCTGTAGCTTGCCGAACGCGATCACCGAACCCCAGAACGAGATCGACCCGATGATCGCCGCGAACAGCGAGGCCACCACGATGTGCGCGGTCGGCTCCTCACCGTACTGGAAGTCCGAGAAGCCGGTGGTCTCAATGAATTCCGACAGTGCGATCAACGCCACCGTGCCGCCGCCGACGCCGTTGAAGAACGCCACCAGCTGCGGCATCGCCGTCATCTTGGTGAGCCGGGCCGGCGGCACCCCGAGCACCACCCCGAGCAGCAGGCCGGCGATGATCAGCAGCCACTGGCCGGTGTGCCGGATCAACACCAGCGTGGCCGACACCGCGATCACCATGCCCACCGCGGCGATCAGGTTGCCGCGCACCGCGGTCCTCGGGCCGGTGAGCCCCATCATCCCGTAGATGAACATCGAGAACGCGACGACGTAGAGGGCCAGGACCAGGGCGGTCATCAGCCCTGCCCGTTCGTCTCGGTCTTGACCGGTTGCGACTTTTTACCTTTGAACATGCCCAGCATCCGGTCGGTGACGATGAAGCCGCCGATGACGTTCAGGGTGCCGAACACCAGCGCCACGAACAGAATCACCTGCAGCGCCACCGAGGGGTGCTCGATGCGGCCCAGCAGCAGCAGCGCGCCGAGCACCACGATGCCGTGGATGGCGTTGGTGCCCGACATCAGCGGCGTGTGCAAGGTGTTGGGCACCTTGGAGATCA
>NZ_JBYCKY010000913.1:0-1378 GCF_057473605.1 Mycobacterium sp. TH-M82
GGAAGAACCCGCCGATGTGCACCATCGGCCGGCCCACCTGGTCGCGGACGTAGTCGGCGAGCCGTGGCTGCGTCGTCGTCACTGCGGCTCCCGCGCCCCCGGACCGCGCCTACCGCGGATCATGTCACACGCCTCCTCCTTGCCCCGATCCCTGAATGGATGATCCGCTTCCCGCTTCCTTGCTTTATTCCCTAGGTGCAGTCAGCGGGACGATCGGACCATACCCGATGCCGCGCTCAACGCGCACCAGATTCGCACGATCGAATTCCTGTGAGCGTCGCCGGGGGCCGCTTCGTCGCCTCAGGCTCTCGGGCCGGTCGCGGCACCCGTTGCCGCAGACCCGGTTTCGGGCGTTTTATCGGCAGGTTCCGGCGCACCGTAGCGGGCGCGCAGCTCGGTCTTGAGCACCTTGCCGGCCGGGTTACGCGGCAGCGCGTCGACGATCTCGAGAGCTTTGGGGTGTTTGTAGCGCGCCAGGCGTTCGGCGAGGAACTCGTCGAGGTCCGCCAACCGCAGGCTCTCTTGTGCGACGGCGGCCACCGCGATCGGCACCTCACCCCACTTGTCGTGCGCCCGGCCGATGACGGCGACCTCGACGATGCCCGGATGGCCGGCGAGGACGTTCTCCACCTCGGCGCAGTAGATGTTCTCGCCACCGGAGATGATCATGTCCTTCTTGCGGTCCACCACCCAGACGTAGCCTTCGGCATCCATCCGCACCAGATCGCCGGAGTGAAACCACCCCCCGGCGAACGCCTCGGCGGTGGCCCGCGGGTTGTTCCAGTAGCCGCTCATCAACGTCGGCGCGCGGTAGACGATCTCACCGACCTCGCCGACCGGCACGTCGTTCATGTTCTCGTCGACGACGCGGGCCGCCACCGTCGGGATCACCTTGCCGACCGATCCGCGTTTTCGGATCGCTTCTTCGCTGGGGCCGCCGAGCAGCACGCAGGTCACCGGTGACATCTCGGTCTGGCCGAACGCCGCCAGGATCTGAGTGCGCGGAAACGTCTCCGACATCTGCCGCAGCAGCGCGTCCGACGCCGGCGCGGCACCCCACGACATCACCCGCAGCGCGACGTCACGCGGATTGGCCTGCTGTTCGGCGCAGACCGCCTGCCACTGTGCCGGCACGAGGAAGATCGCGGTGACCTTCTCGGCGGCCAGGACGTCGAGCAGTTCTCCGGGATCGAAACCGCCGAGCGGATGGATCACGGTCGGGGTGCCCAGCCACATCCCGGGGAAGAGGTTGCCGATGCCGGCGATGTGAAAAAGCGGAACACCGATGAAGCCGACGTCGCCGGTGATATCGGCGCCGCTGGTGTAGAGCGCCGTCATCGTCTCGCCGGTGATGTTGGTGTGGGTCAGCACCGCCCCC
>NZ_JBYCKY010000914.1:0-4959 GCF_057473605.1 Mycobacterium sp. TH-M82
TCAACGGCGCCCGCCAGGTTCCCGGCCGGCACACCCGGGTCACCGGACTCGAGTTCGTCGACAAGCTGGTGCGGGTCGACCAGTCGCCGATCGGGCGCACGCCACGGTCGAATCCGGCGACCTACACCGGGGTGTTCGACAAGATCCGCACCCTGTTCGCGGCCACCACCGAGGCCAAGATCCGCGGCTACCGGCCGGGCCGGTTCTCCTTCAACGTCAAGGGCGGCCGCTGCGAGGCGTGTACCGGCGACGGCACCATCAAGATCGAGATGAACTTCCTGCCCGACGTCTACGTTCCGTGTGAGGTCTGCCAGGGCGCCCGGTACAACCGGGAGACCCTGGAGGTGCATTACAAGGGCAAGACCATCGCCGAGGTGCTCGGCATGCCGATCGAGGAGGCGGCCGAGTTCTTCGAGCCGATCACCGCCATTCACCGCTATCTACGCACTCTGGTCGACGTCGGCCTGGGCTATGTGCGGCTCGGCCAGCCGGCGCCGACGCTGTCCGGAGGCGAGGCGCAGCGGGTGAAGCTGGCCTCGGAACTTCAGAAGCGCTCCACCGGGCGGACCGTCTACATCCTCGACGAGCCCACCACCGGGCTGCATTTCGACGACATCCGCAAACTGCTCACTGTGCTCAGCGACCTTGTCGACAAGGGCAATACGGTGATCGTCATCGAGCACAACCTGGACGTGGTCAAGACCTCGGACTGGATCATCGACATGGGTCCGGAAGGCGGTGCCGGTGGCGGGACAGTGGTGGCGGCAGGCACCCCGGAAGATGTCGCCGCGGTGGCGGAGAGCTACACCGGCAAGTTCCTCGCCGAGACACTGGGGTCATCCAAGAAACCTGCTGAGTCCCCTGCCCGCCGGCGACGCAAGGTCAGCGCCTAGCGCCTGGCGCGCTACCTGTCGTCGGGCAGCAGCCGAAATGCCGGAGTGCCGGTCAATGGAGCGACAGCGCGGAAATCTCGACGGTCCAGTGTGAGCACAGCGTCGGTCTCGTCCTGGTCGGCCACCACGACGGTGACAGCATCGGTGATGTCGAGCCGCATGGCCCCGTAACGGTTTTGGACGGTGCGCGCAGCCCGAAGTGCGGGCGACGAAACGATGCGGATGGCAACGCGGCCGGTAGGATCCTGCGCGAGTACCGGCGTGATCAGCGTGGTTTCGCCAGCGGGAAGGGCAACGTCTCCCGGATGCTGCGGCCGGTGACCAGCATGACGACCCGGTCGACGCCCATCCCCAGACCGCCGGTCGGGGGCATCGCGTACTCCATCGCCTGCAGGAAATCTTCGTCGAGCTCCATGGCCTCGGGATCACCGCCGACCGCGCGCAACGACTGCTCCTGCAGCCGGCGGCGCTGGTCCACCGGATCGGTGAGTTCGCTGTAGGCGGTACCCAACTCGACGCCCCAGGCCACCAGATCCCACCGTTCGGCCACTCCGGGTTTGCAACGGTGCGGTCGGGTCAGCGGCGACACTGACGTGGGGAAGTCGGTGTAGAAGGTGGGCCGCTCGGTGCGAGCCTCGACCAGCTGCTCGTAAAGTTCGAGCACCACCGCGCCGGCATCCCACTGCCGGAGGAAGTGAACACCGGCGGCATCGCACAGCCGGCGCAGGGTGGCCAGGTCGGTGTCGGCGCCGATGTGCTCACCGAGCGCATCGGACACCGCGTCGTGCACGGTCCGCACCGGCCAGACCCCGGAGATGTCCACCGGCTCAAGGTGACCGGGTGTTCCGTCGGCGCTGTCTGCACCGTCTTGCCGGGGCCGCATCACCACCGGCGCGCCGTTGGCCGCGCAGGCGGCGTTCTGGATCAGCTCTCGGGCTCCGTCGATCCAGGTCAGGTAGTCGGCGTGCGCCTGGTAGGCCTCCAGTAGGGTGAACTCGGGGTTATGGCTGTAGTCGACGCCCTCGTTGCGGAACGCCCGGCCCAGTTCGAAGAGCCGCTCGACGCCACCGACGCACAGTCGTTTGAGGTACAGCTCCGGGGCGATGCGCAGATACAGGTCCAAGTCGTAGGCGTTGATGTGGGTGGTGAACGGGCGGGCGCTGGCGCCGCCGTGCAACTGCTGCAGGATCGGGGTTTCGACTTCCAGAAAACCCTTGGCGAACAACGTCTCCCGGATTGCACGCAGCACGTTGCCGCGGGCCGTGATCAGCGCTCGGGATTCGGTGTTGACCGCCAGGTCCACGTAGCGGGACCGCACCCGCGCCTCGGGATCGGTCAGCCCTTTCCACTTGTTCGGCAGCGGGCGCAGGCACTTGCTGATCAACCGCCAGCGGTGCACCAGCAGCGAGGGTGTTCCGCTGCGGCTGTGTCCCATGTTTCCGGTCACGTCGACCAGGTCACCGAGGTCGACGGCCCTGCTGAAGTCGGCGGCGCAGCCGCCATTGGCGTCTGCGAGCACCGAATTGTCCAGCAGCAGTTGCAATTCACCTGACCAGTCGCGCAGCTGGGCAAACAGCACACCACCGTAGTCACGCATCAACAGCACCCGGCCCGCCACCGAAACGACGGTCCCAGCATCCAGGCCGGCCAGTGCCTGGGCCACCGTGTGACTGGGCGGGCAACCCACCGGATAGGCGTCAACGCCATTGTTCTGCAGGGTCTTCAGCTTTGCGAGCCGAACCCGAACCTGTTGGGGCAGTCGCGGGCTGCGCGAGGCCGTATCGGTGGAACCGAGCGGCTCACGGGGCAGTCCCGAGAGATCGGGCGCGGTGCCGTCGTTGTGCAGCAGGCCGGTCGCCACCACCGCCGCCGGCACCGACGAGTGGTGGCCGGTGTGCTGCTTGTTGCGCCCGGAGAACGGCAACACCAGGAAGCCTTCCGCGATCACCGATGCAACACCCACCCGGGGGATCAGCCGGGCATCCTCATAGCACGCGTAGCGGGGCACCCATTCGGGTTGGTATTTCATGTTCGAGCGATACAGCGTCTCCAGCTGCCACCATCGCGAGAAGAACATCAGCACCCGGCGCCAGGATCGCGCCACCGGGCCGGCCCCGAGCTGTGCGCCCTGCTCGAACGCCGACCTGAACATGGCGAAGTTCAGCGAAATCTTGCTGATGCCAATGCCTTGAGCTTGCAACGCCAGTTCGCTGACCATCAGCTCGATGGTGCCGTTGGGGGATCGCGGAGAACGGCGCATCAAGTCCAGTGAGACACCGCTGGTCCCCCACGGCACCAGCGACAGCATCGCCACCACCGCGTCGTCGCGCTGCACCGCCTCGACCAAAAGGCAGTCGGTGTCAGCCGGGTCGCCGAGCCGGCCCAGTGCCATCGAGAAGCCCCGTTCGGATTCGGTGTCCCGCCACGCGTCGGCACGCTGGATCATCATCGCCATCTCGTCGGCACCGAGATCGCCGTGCCGGCGGATCCGCACCGCCAGCCCGGCCCGGCGCGCCCGGGTCACCGCCTGACGGACCGCCCGCCGGTCCGGGCCGGACAGCCGGAAGTCGGCGGGGTGCAGGATTGCCTCGTCACCGAGTTCCAGGGCGCTGAGACCGGCATCGCGGAACGCTTGTGCCCCTTGCACGCTGGCACCCATCACGCCGGGTGCCCAACCATAGATTTTGCACAGCGCCAGCCACGCGCCGATGGCCGACGGCCATGCCCCCGGGTCGCCCACGGGGTCGCCGCTGGCCAGGCAGACGCCAACCTCGACCCGATAGGTGATGGCGGCGCGTCCGTTGGGGGCGAACACCACCGACTTGTCCCGGCGGGTGGCGAAGTAACCCAGCGAATCGTTCTTCCCGTAGAGCTCGAGCAGCCCGCGAATCGCCGATTCATCCTGGCCGGTCAGCGCGTTCTCGGCGCGCTGCGACAAGAACAGCACCACGGCCGCGGCCATCAGCGGCACGGCACCGAGCAGCCCGAAGAGCACCTTGAGCACAACATCCGGCTTCCCGGCAAACACCTCCGAGCCCGCCAGGGCGAATCCCATCACCCGATTCACCACGTAGGGTAGCCGCATCCGGCGTTCCAGCGTCCCCGGAAACAGTTCGATCAACCCCCAGGACAACAGGATCGCGATCACCCACCCGGAAAGCAGCACCGTCGCCGACCTGAACAGGGCGCCGGGGCGTACCTTGGCCCAGAACTCCCCGTAGGCCAGCACCAGCAGCCCGATCGCGGTCGCGTGCAGAACCAGGCCGGCGACAGCGCTTGCGGTCTGCAGTGCGTCGGCTGTGCCGGAGGCCAGCTTGGCGGCATTCCAGCCGGCCGCGATGAGCAGGTTGGCGACCAACAGCCACCAGGCGATGCGCTTGCGTGCCATCAAGGCCGCGGCCAGCAGGGCCAGCACGAACGCCCACGCGACACTGGTGTCGGGAAAATTGAACAGGTAGTTGTCGACGAACTTGCGCGGAACCTTGATGATCCACCGGATCAGCGGTGACAGGCTTGCCAGGAGTGCCAGGGCCGCGGCGGTGCCGACGGCCCAGCCGGCGAATACCGGAACCCAGTGATACCGCGAGGTCCGTTTGCTCCCCGAACTGCTTCCCGAGCGCAACAAAGCCAGTGACATAGGCTGCGAGGATATCTCTGCGAATCCATCCGTGCTGCGCGGCTGCTAGACTGTGCTCCGCGACCGTCCCGGCGAACGCCAGGACAGGCAAGTGGAGTCCCACTCCCACCGCCGGCCGCGGAGGAATCCGAAGGCTGCGCGGTCCGGTCGCAGGCAGCCAGGCTGCCTGCTCTGCGCGGCGCGCAGGCGGCTCCCCTCGACGGGGGCCATGATCGGTCGGCATCGGGCCCTGCTTCGTGCAGGGCTTTTTCGCTGATGGGGTGCGGTTTCCAGCGGTCGCGGCCTAGCACTACGACCCACCACGACCCACCACGACCCACCACGACGCACTACGACTACCCAGGGAGGTCCCATCAGCACAGAGATCCGCGTCAACGAGCGCATCCGCGTACCTGAGGTCCGATTGATCGGGCCGGGAGGCGAACAGGT
>NZ_JBYCKY010000915.1:0-3700 GCF_057473605.1 Mycobacterium sp. TH-M82
AGCAGGGCAACCTGCTGGCGTCGGGAACCTACCCGGGCGGTCGGGTGCGTAAGCGTGTCATCGAGCCGGACGGCACGCGGCGGTCCCGCGTGGTGAACCTGCCCGAGACGTGGTTTCGTGCCGAAGCTCCCGAGCATGTTCTGCGGGAGCGGGACTCCGCCGAGATCAAAGCTCGGCTGGATGCACGTGCTCAACGGTTGGTGTCCGATTCGGTTTGCGAAGGGCCGGACTGTCACGAGGTCGCGCCTGCCGGGCGTCGGTACTGCCTGCTGCACCAGAGGCTGTCAGACGGTGATCCGGGTGCCGGCGTCCAGCTCAGCGCGTGGATGGACTGGCGGGCCGTGTGTAAGCGCTGCGATCCGGGCGAGGAACCGCCTCGCCCGGAGATCGTGGACATGTGGGGCGACCCTGTAGGTATCGCCTACCGTGAGCAGCACCCGCCGGAGTCAACCATCGGGTGACGTTTGCCCTAAACGCCAGAACCGCCCCCATGTAAGGGGGCGGTTCGGGCGGATGGTAGTGGCTACAGAACCATCAGGTCGGCACGCTGCTCGTACTCGGTGCGGGTCTGCGGTGTCGAATCGACGCCATCTAAGCCGTGCAACAGCGGGTCATAGTCCCACTCGACTTCCACCATCCCATCCGTACCGACGTCGGCCCGGACGACGGTACCCGCGACGCCTACCGACCAGACTCCGGTAACCCGGTCGCCTACGTTCATCATCCGGACCAGCCCGGCGTACTCGCGGAGCGCTGCGGCTGCTCCGGTGATCGGGCTGTATGGCTGGTACTCGGTCGGCAGCTCGGCGTACGTCTCGGCCGACAGGCCATCTTTGCCGAGGTAGGACCACCGCCCGTCAGGCAGTGAGAACCACAGGTCGGAGTGGCGGTCGCGGTAAACGGTGTTTGTGTTCATACCCCAGACCGTACATCAGGTGTACGGCGGTGTCAACGCCACGGCGTAAACCCCGGTGATCGGCCCGCGCAGATGTTTTGCAGCGTCCCGCGTGGCAGCCCGGTAACCCGCTCAAGCTGCGAGTACGGCACGCCGGAACGCTTGGCCCGGCGGATTTCTTGGTACAGCGTGGCGACCGCCTCGTCGGCGGCCAGACGTAGGTCAGCAAGGTCGGTCATACACAGAGCGTACCGCAGGACACCGCCGCAGTAGTCGGCGCTTGGCGTCGGCACCGCAGGTGCCTCGCCCGGCGGCGGCAGCTTCGCTGCCTAGCAGCCTGCTGTGCAGCAGGCAGGGCAGGCGGGCAGGGCAGGGCAGCGGCGTCGCTGCCCCGCCGGGCAGGGCAGGGCAGGGCAGGGCAGCGGGGCACAGCAGTCCCGCTGCTGCGCTTGTGTCGGCATACGTGCAGGCCAGGGGGCACGGGGGCATCCCCCCGTGCCGGCTCCCCGACCGGGCGGTAATGCGTCCCGTCGGCATCGTGCGACTTAAACGTCCGTTTTTTGTGGGAGTCAGTAACTTAGGAGGAATTGTGCGCTCACCTGCTGGTTTGCAGAAACCCGGCAAGGCGTTATGGCGGAAAATAACCGCTGTTTTCGATGTTGAAAGCGACCCAGACAAGCAGGAATTGCTATTTCAAGCGTGCCGAACGGCCGATATCGTCGCCGAACTTGATGACGCGGCGGCCGAAGCGCCGCTGTTGGTTAAGGGCAGCATGGGCCAGCCTGCCATTAGCCCGTTGATCGCCGAAGCGCGCGTGCAGCGTGCGCTGCTCGCCCAACTGCTGTCGAGAATGAACTTTGAGGAGACCACCGAATGAGTAAAGCGCAGCGTCGGACGCGGCGGCATGACGCCGCCAAGCCGAACCAACCGAAGTTTATGCTGTCCGACTTCTACAAGTGGAAGTTCTCGTTTCGTGCTGGCACGGCGGGGTTGACTGTCGAGGCGTTCCTGAAGGCAGGCCCTAGGCCCTGAGATCGATTCTGACGGGTTAAACCACCATCCCCGGGTCAATACCGGGGATGGTGTTAAGTGCCTTCCTCCGGACTCTCAGCCCGGTCCTGGGACACCATGGCGTTCCCGCTCTACGGCCGCTCGTGCTCTCCTGTCTGCCTCGAAACCGGCGGGGTCTTGCAGGCTGCCCAGGTCTACATAGACACCGGTGTTCAACGGCTTGCCGGTGTGAACCACGAACTTGATTCCGCGATCCACCAGTAGGTCACGCCGCCCGCTGTCTGTGAGACCGGGCCACACGTCCCGGTAGAGCTCGCCGGTCGTCTCTGTTACCCAACCGGCGGGCCGCGAGGGAAGTCTCTCTAATTCGGTGCGGCGGGCAATAAGCCGCCGCATCCGGGCGTGATAGGTCTGCTCGTCATCGGCGGTAACGACAAGCCCGGCGTCTGCCTCACGGCGCAGCCGGTCAATCGTGTCAAGAACCTGCTCTAATTCCGGCGAGTGATCCTCGCCGGGAACGAATACCCGTCGGGTCACCTGCTCGTGCCCGAAGTAGTCGAGGAACGTCGTCTCTAGCAGCTCGTCACCGGCTTCGGCGGGTATCGACTGCCCGCGGCAGACACGCGGTGATCGGCCGCACCGGTAATACCGATATTCGCTGCCGGCGCTTCGGGACACCTGTAGGGATAGCGTGGCACCGCATATCACGGTGCCGGTGGCGGTATACAGTTTTGCCGACGACTCACACGCCGGGCAGCCCGTGCAGCCGCAAACGCCGACGCCGAGCATCGGGTTGATCGAACCGGTCGGTATCCGCTGTTTAAGTTTCCGCAAGCTGGCAGCGGCTTGTATCTGTTTCCATGTGTCGTGATCGAACATCGGCGGGGCAACCCGGATAGGTTCACCGGCCCCGTCCAACACAACCTCGCCACGGTGCAGCTTAAAGCCTTGCGTGCGTGGCGACGTGAGAATATCGACCACGGTCGACACATACCACCGACGCGACGGATACCGGGTGTTCAACCACTCTGTGATGGCTATGAACGTCTCGCCCGTGCACAGCCGTTCGGCAGCCTCGTGCAGCACCGCCTGCTGTTCATCGTCCGGCCGTAGGGTCTTACCCGCGCCGCCGGGGTGGTCGGCAATCCGGTAGCCGAACGGCGGCGTGCCAGATGCCCACCTGTCGGTTTGACGCAGCATCCGCTGCCCGTCTAACGCGCGTGTTTTGAACCGGTTGAGTTCCAGTTCGGCGAAGAATGAGCCGAGGTAGACGAATAGCTCGGCCATCATCTGCTCTATCGTTGTCCGGCTTTTGTCGGCGCGGTAGTTCAATGTCAAACCGTCCTCCGCGAACACCAGCATTTTTTTATGCTGCTCGGCCCACTCGGCGAACTTCACGCAATCGCGGGTTGAGCGGAATAAGCGGTCGAGTTTGGAGAACACTAGCGCGTCCCACTCGCACCGCTTGTCTTCGGCCAGCCACGGGCCGAGGTCCGGCCGGTCGAACGGTGAGACGGTGGCGGACACGCCCAGGTCTTCGATGGTGTGGACCACGGTGCCGCTGTGGTCCGCTACCCACTTGGCACCAACTTCTTGTTGCGCGAGGTGCGACACTTTCTGCGGGCCTTGCATGACCGAGACGCGCGACCCCACGAGGCAGCGCAGCGGTTGGCTTTTCATTCTGTCATCGTATACAGTGCTGGTAGAAGTGGTCCATCACGAAAACCGAGTCGAAACCGGACGCTTCGGCCTCGCGGGCCTGGGCGATCACGGTGGGGAAGAGCTGGTCCACCC
>NZ_JBYCKY010000916.1:0-6156 GCF_057473605.1 Mycobacterium sp. TH-M82
GATACCATGCCTTGCCGTCCTGGCTCACCGCCTGACCGGCAGTAACCGGGTCGGCCAACAGATCCTGAACCAGTCGCACATGCTTGGAATCGGCACGTAACCGCGAAACCATCGCGTTGTAACGCTGACGCACCGGCGCACTCAGGCCCGTCGGTTCCTCCACCGCGACAAAGACGGTCGTCTTGGACCCCTGCTCGCCGAATGCGATCCCCATCCGCTCAACGGTCTGGAGCGACGGCGCATCAGAGGGAATGAGGTTCACCGACTGCTGCTTTACGACTGTTTCCAATTGCGGAAACACCGCGGCCAGGACGCCGGCAGCCACCACCCACGCACCGATGACCAGCACCTTGTGCCGGATACTAAACCGCGCCACGCGGGCTAATCGATCGCTGTAAACGCCCTCACCAGCGGTGACCTTACGGAGTCTTTCCCGGACCGGCCGACTCAACGTCGCCACGCCCGACGAAACCCACCCGGTATCTACCATCCCCCGTCTCCACTACTGGAAAGAAACCAATGGTATCGCAACAGTACTATCGGTACCCTTTCATGGTGTCGGCGAAATTGCTACCGCCAGCCCGCCCACGCCGCGACGCCGCGTCGGCCCTTGCGCTCGACCTCGATGTCCTGTTGCCGGTTCCGTATCGGGTACGTCATTGCGTAATCCATTGGTATGCAGATTATTTGACGTTGGCCATGGGTCATCTCTGGCTGCTGACAATCTCACGAACGCCGTAGGCGAAATGCCAGCCGGGAACTGAGCCTGATCGGCTCATCGCGAACATGATCGTACATTTCCCGACTCATCAGATCGTCGTCCAGGTACGAGCAAGAGCGAGGGGGATAGTGACGTGGACGAACGCGGCCCTGGTGGACCGGCGGCGCTGGGTGCAGCCGCTTGGCAATACCGCGACTGGCCAGCCGGATATCCCGAACCGCACGTCTCCAGAGGTGGGTTTTAGTCAGCGAAATCGGCACATTCATCAGGATTTGACGTCTTTCGTCCGTGAGGTCGCCGCGCGGAGGCAGAAGCTGGATTTTTCGATCGCCACGCGGCCGGCCGATTGGGGGCAGCGCCGTCGACTCCCCCGGGTCCCGAACCGCTCGACCGGTTGCCTGATCACCAATCCTCCTTCGGTGCTTGGCCTACACCGCCGAAGTGTACTAGTAGTATCGCTACGATACTACTAGTACCGTTCGTCGGATTGAACGACTTCCCCGATGCGATTCGCTGTAGGCCAGGTCCGTGGGGGGTTTACGGTGACTACGTGGAGCGTGACGCTGAAATCCCGATCGATGTCGATGTCGATGTCGACGACGACGTCGATCCCCGCCGCCTTCGGTCACGGACCCGGTTGCTGGATGCGGCCACGAAACTCCTCAATGCCGGTGGCATCGAAGCCGTCACCATAGACGCGGTCACCAAAGCCTCCAAGGTCGCACGCACCACGCTGTATCGGCACTTCAGCAGCTCTACTCAGCTGCTGGCCGCAACATTTGAACGGTTGCTACCGCAGGTCACCCCACCACCTGCCACGGGAACATTACGCGACCAGCTGATCGAGCTGCTGAGCCGACAGGCGACCCTCTTTCAAGAGGCGCCGCTGCATGTCACCACGCTGGCCTGGGTCGCGCTCGGGCCAACACCGGACGGCACAGAGGAGACCTACGATCGCAACGCGCTGCGGACGCGGATCATCGACCATTATCGCCGGCCGTTCAACAGCCTTCTGGAAGGCCCTGAAGCCCGGGCCGATCTCGACGACTTCGATCTAGAACTGATTCTGTGCCAGCTCGTCGGCCCGGTGGCGTTCGCTCGACTCACCGGGCTGCGCGCAATCGATCGTCACGACTGTGAACGCATCGTCGATGATTTCCTCGCCGCGCACCGCCGCCCGACAGACAGACCCCCGTCGCGGCCCTCGGCCCGGAAATCCTCGTCCGGCACAAACCGTTCCAGGTAACGCGGCATAACCTTTGGGGGGCCTTCACATGGGCGGGTGCACCTTGGGAAACGCAATGACTGTGCGTCCGGATTGGGCTAACTGGCTGCGTAGTAGATCGTTTTCCAGGGTGAGCTGGTTGACGACGCGTACGAGGGCGGGGACATCTGTTCGGAGTTGTTTAAGCTCGCCGTTCTTGTTGACGATGGTCTTGCGAAGCTTTGCAATGGTGTTACGAAGTCTTGTCTCCAGTTCTGATGGTCCGCCCTTTCCCCGTACCTGTTGGTAGAACTGGTTTTTCAGGTCGGTGTGGCGTTGGGTTAGGGCGTTGCGGGGTACGTCGGCTTCTTGTGCGAGGGCAACGATCGTCAGTGCACCGTTGGAACGCTGGGGTGTGCCGGCGAAGATGCGGTCCATGGCGGCGCGGATGCGGTCGCGTTCGTCGAGTGCAGCGGTCACATGGGCTCCTCGGTCAGGTGGTGTTTGTCTTCCCCGCTCGAGGTGACGCGCGTGTTGTCGTGGGTGTCGGCGTAGTGGCGGAGTTTTGCGGCGTTGGCGCGCAGCCGTTCACCGATCGGTTGGGGGGTGTGGGTGGCCTGTTGTTCGAGCTGGTCGGCGCGGGTGCGTAGCTGGGCGGCGTGCCGATCGGTGCGTATGACGTTGCCGCAGCGGGGATCGCAAGCTTCCAGCTTGGGGGCATCTTTGATGCCGTCGCGTTGGCATAGGGCCCGGTCTGGCTTGTAGCGGCACAGCAGTAACGCTTGCGGGTTGTCGTAGATCATCAGGTCAGGGTTGGCGACGAGCCGGCGAGCGGTTTTCGCGGTGATCGTTGTCCCGCTGAATGTGGGTGCGTGTGCCGCGATTTTGATGGCGTCGCGGGCCGCTGGGCCCGAGACTCCACCGCCGTCGTTGAGGTGGTCTCGAAGTTCGGCGACGGTGTCGGCTACGGCGCGTACGGTTTCGATGTCGAGCAGGTCGTGGATACCGTCGCGGCCGCGCGAGGCGTAGCGTCCGGAGACGACGGCCGAACGCATATGCCCGTATTGGATGGCCAGTGCGACGTGTCCATTTGGTCGCCGGGCGATGTGCCAGGCGAGGGATCGGCGGAAGCGTTTGAGCCCGATTCTGCCGTGCGGGTCGGGCGGGATTGTCTCGCTGGCCAGGTTGTGTCGTGCGGCTTGAGTGTTGGCCCAGTCAACGAATTCATCGATCCTGGAACGCATCGACCTATGGACCATTGAACCCGTCGCGGTGGGTTGGTTGTATCTATCGTGGGCCGATGAGTCGAACAGAAGCCCCCCGTCGGGAACCATTTTCTCCAGAACGCGAATGGCGTTGACGACGGGGGTGATTGCCACCCACGGCGCGTCGCGGTCCGTCCCGGCGGAGAGATGGTTGCCGTGTTCGTCGACCGCGCTTTTGTATTCGCGGCCGCGGATCAAGTGTCGCCCGACTGTGCCCGCGGCGTCAGGCTCGGGGTCAGGGCAACAACCCGTTGTCAGACCAAGTACTTCGCTGGGGCGCATCCCGGTGAGATAGGCACACACGATGAATGCCGCCGTACCGAGATGGCGCCACAAGGGCCACGCTTCCACGTAGTCGATGTCGTCGCGCCAGGGCTTTCCGTCGATGCGGCCGGTGATCGGGATGCCAAGCGGACAGCCCGACAGGCGTTGCGTCGCGGCCGCCAGCAGTTGGTCGCGGCGCGGATATTCCTTCATCTGCGACTTCGCAGCGCCGACGCGACCGCAAATGTAGGCGGCCACGAACGTGACCCGGTCCCCTTCGATATGAACGGGCAACGGATCACCGGACTCAAGAAGGGCATCAAGGTAGGCGCACAATGCCCGTCGGCCCTCGGGACGCGCACTGTCGGGTATCGCATTGAGCAGACGCGCATGCTCGGCGTGCGCGCGAAGGATGTCGTCGCCTAGGTCGTTGACCACGCGCATGGCCCAGACAAGGAGCGGCCCGAGCGTTTCCTCAGCTAACGGCGCAGCGGCATTCTCATTACCCAACGGGATTGGCCTTGGCAGATAGTCGTCGACTCCGGTGGTTTCCCACGGAGGTTGCCCAAGACCGGTTGGGGCGGGGCTGATTTGGTCGAGCGCCCACAATCGAGTCAGTGCGACCAGGCGCCGAAGCGCGCTGGAGCGGACTTCGGCCTTGGTCGCCAGCAGATACCGACCGTAGCCATCAAGGGTGGTGGTGTCGCAATCGGCCAGCCCCCGGACGCCGCGACTGTCGAGCCATTGGGCCAGTTCTAGCCAGTGACGCACTATGGTAATGAGCGTCGAGACCGCCGGGCGCGTTCGCATCCTGGTACCGCGGCTGCGGACAAAAGTGGGGCGCAGCTCGCCATTGATAAGACACCAGACAGCAAGGCGCAGTTCGTTCTCGAACGCTGCGGGGCAGTTTCTCCAGTGGATCTTGGGCCGTACCGCCGAAGGGTTTTCTGTCAGAGCAGCAAGCGACCACACAGGATCCCCGTAGTACGGGTTGAGGTGGGCGTGAATAGGTTTGACCAGATCTGGTGCCACCACCGGGCTACGCGGCCCAGGCATCAGCAACAAGTACGGATCATCTTGCGCCGCAGTGCTCATGTGTCGAGCACTCCCACCAGCAGATGATCGACCAGACCGCGGTCAGTATCGGTCAGTTGTGACAGCGCTTGCTCCCAGAGCGGATCGCCAAGACGTGTTTTGAGGTCTTCAAGGCGGCCATGGTGTTCGGCCCAATCGCGACGCCACGTCTTGGAGGGAAGGACCGAGCGCAGATTCGTTAAAGCCTGATGCAAATGCGCCAGTCGCGCGTGGTGTCCGGGATGGACGTGCGCGTTGGGGCAGGCCAGACACATCAAAAACGAAGCTGTGCAGCCGTCTTCGGGTGAGGTTGCGAACGGGCTTGACGCAGGGTCGGCGCAATCGGCTGTCGCTGTCTCAACATCGCCCGCTGCCGGCCGGTCGCGCAATTCGGCGACCAGAACCCCCTTTTGAGCACGACCCAACGCATCCTCAGCACCCGCGGCTATCACCTCGACGGCTTCGGCCTGAACACGCTTGTCCACCAAGGCATAACTACGATCGAAGGTCTGCTCAGAGTGTTGCGTGGGCTCACGGCGGCCCAGGGCGACAACCGTTCTGCGACCGCGACGAAATGGCGAACCGGTCAACCCTTGAGCTTGCGCCCACAGTGATGCGTCAAAAGACGACACCCCGAAACGGAAATCCCCGACAGGAGGATGACGGTCCCCGCGCACCCACACATGACCGCGGTTGCCGGTGCGCCACACGATGAGCCGGTCAGTTCCCGGAGCCATCTGTTCGACCAACGCGCGAGCAAAACGGGTCGCCCGCAAGGCCTGCGTGATCAACCGCCCGGCCGAGGCGGCACCGTCATCGGTGAAGTTCCTGGATTCGTGATACCGCCCAGCGCCGCGTCGCGGCTTTTCCAAAGCCACCCGATACGTCGGCCGACCATCGTGGCCAGCATCAGGTGATGCCTTAGGCACCGCCAGCCCGTCGATGACCGACAAGTTCCACCCGTATTCGGCCATCATCAGCACCCCCAGCGCTGCCGCCTCCATCCTGGACAAAAACAGCCGCTGCCACGTCACCTCTGCCCTGGTGCCACCCAGCGGTCCGTGATATCGCTTTTTGAGCAGATGCGCTCCCTCTTTGGTTCTGGCGTTCTTCATCGTGTACTCGGGCATGGACCCGGTATCGGCGAGAACGCTCAACGCGTGCCCGACCAGCCAATCCGGGCTGTCTCCGACGAATTCCCCTTGCTGCCAACGGTGCAAGTGCCGAGCATTATGTTCGATGCGCGCTAACGCGGCGCGGAAGGTCCGTCGGGCCGCGACCTTGATGAGCTGAAACTCGTCGTGGCTGTATGACTGTGTGGCGCTTTGCGCTCGCCTGAAGCGGCGCACAAGTTCGTCGGCCACCGGCCCGCACTGCAGTCGCGGATCCTCTTGCAACAGCAGCGCGACCTCAGTGAAGGGGCGTTTGTCGTTGAGCATGACCACGCTATTGCGCCACCGTCTGACCATGGCGGCGCTGAGATCATCGAGATCGCGCACGTGCTCTGGTTGCTCGACGAGGAATTCGGCGAATGCGTTTCGTCAAGTGATTTGGCCCCACTGTTCTGCATGAATTTTGGCCCCGGGCGTTGGTGTTGGGGGCTTGATCGTTGGTGGCTGGTTTGGCGG
>NZ_JBYCKY010000917.1:0-3533 GCF_057473605.1 Mycobacterium sp. TH-M82
GGACCGCGGCTGCAGATCCCGATCTGAGCCCGGCCGTCACCACCACGTGCAATTACTCGCAGGTGGTGGCGGCAATGAATGCGCAATCGCCAGCGGCTGCCGAGCAGTTCAACCAGACACCGATGGCGCAGTCCTTCCTGCAGAATTTCCTTGCCTCGCCGCCGCCGCAGCGCCAGGAGATGCTCCAGCAAGTGCAGGGCATACCGGAAGCCGCGTCGTTCGTCTCAATGGTCCAGCCACTGGCCAACACCTGCAAAAACTACGCGGCTGACTGAGCCCGAGCAGGCCCGATGACGGCGACGTCGGCGCCGGTCAGTGACGCGGTGCTGGTCGGTGTCGACGGGTCGCCGTCGTCGGCGGCTGCGGTCGACTGGGCATCGCGGGACGCCGCGATGCGCGGGCTGCCGCTGACGCTGGTGCATGTCCTGGGCGCGTCGGCGGTGATGACGTTCCCGGAGGCGCCGATTCCGCCCGGTTATCCCGAATGGCAGCAGGAGCAGGGCAAGCGGCTGCTGCAGGATGCGCTCGAGATCGCCGGGGGGCAGCCAGGACAGCGCCCGCTGCGGGTTGCCGGTGAGACGGTGCTGGGCTCGACGGTGCCCACGCTGGTGGAGCTGAGCCGCCGGGCCGCGATGGTGGTGGTCGGCTGCCGGGGTCATGGCCGGCTGCGTCGGCATCTGATGGGCTCGGTGAGTTCTGGCCTGGTCCGGCATGCGCACTGCCCGGTTGCCGTCATTCACGGCGAGCATCCGCTGCCGGCGCACCCCGCAGCGGCGCCGGTGGTGGTGGGCATCGACGGCTCACCGGCCTCGGAAGCGGCGACCGCACTGGCGTTCGAGGAGGCGTCGCTGCGTGGCGTGGAGCTGATCGCGGTGTATGCCTGGCACGACGCCGGCGTCTTCACCGATTTCCCCGGCCTCGACGTCGCGGCGATGGAGTCCGGCGGCGAGCTGGTGCTGGCGGAGCGGCTGGCCGGCTGGCGGGAGCGTTATCCCGACGTCGAGGTGCGTCGGGTGGTGGCGCGCGACCGGCCGGCTGATGCGCTGATCGAGCAGTCGCAGTCGGCCCAGCTGGTGGTGGTGGGCAGCCACGGCCGGGGTGGCTTCGCCGGGATGGTGTTGGGTTCGGTCAGCCTGGCGGTGGTGCAGTCGGCGCGGACGCCGGTGCTTGTCGCGCGCGGATCGTGACGACTGTGAACATTCGCTTGAGTGCCGCCGGGTGTTGCCGGAATTTTTCACTTTGCTGTCAAAATCTTTCACTGACCCAGCGTAATGTGATCTACATCACATTATGTCGGTGGTGTTGGGTTTAGCCTGGTCAGCCGGTAAATCCCGCGGGCGTGGGAACACCATGTACGCAGGAATCCACGATCCTTCCGGCCACCGATTGACATGAGTGGTAGATTAATTTGGTCTTAGAGTTCAGGTTGCTCTGAGTCCGGATGAGTCCAGATGACTACCGAGGAAAGGTTTTCAGATGACTACTCGTGCCAGCAGCAACCCGCATGGTCCGGCGCGGCGTCGGGTGATCGGCGCCAGCAGCGCACTGGGGGCGTTTTTGGCGTTCGGGATGACGCCGCTGGCGGCCGCGCCGACCGCGCACGCCGACTTCGGGATCGACGACTTGCTCGGCTCGCTGCTGGGTATCGATCCCACCGCGGGTATTGATTCCACCGCGGGTGCGGCGGCTTCGGCGACCCCTCTGGTCGACGCGTTCCAGAGCTTCTGGGTGCCGTTCAATGGCGAGTTGGAGAGTCTCGCCGGTAGCCTTGAGGGTCCGCTTGCCCCGCTCAACCAGCTGGTTGCAAGCCTGGATCCGTCGGCGAACACGTGTGGCCTGATCTGCAACGGCGTCGACGGGACGGCATCAGACCCCAATGGAGTTGGTGGCGGGTTGTTCTTCGGCGACGGCGGCAACGGCTTCGATAGCACCACGGCCGGTGTTGCCGGCGGTTCCGGCGGCAACGCCGGCGGGCTCGGCAACGGCGGCGACGGCGGCAGCGGCGACGGCGCCGACGGCGGCGCCGGCGGCAACGGCGGCGAGTGGATGGGCAACGGCGGGCTCGGCGGCGACGGCGGTAACGGCACCGCTGCACATACGACCGGGTTCGACGGCGGGGCCGGCGGGAGCAGCGGCAAGGCCACCGACGTCCTGGGCTCGTTCGCGTGGGGCGACGGCGGCAACGGCGGCAACGGCGGCGCCGGTTACAGCTACCCCGCCAGCGACACCACCGACCTCGGGGCGGTCGGCGGTGCCGGCGGCAACGGCGGCGCCGGCGGTTCCGGTTCGTTCGCGTTGGGCAACGGCGGCGACGGCGGCAACGGCGGTGCCGGCGGTACCGGTGCCACCGGTGACACAGGTACCACCGGCACAGCCGGTACAGATGCGACCACCTCTGCTGCTGCCACCGCTGGCGGCAACGGCGGCACCGGCGACAAAGGCGGTACCGGGGGCGCCGGCGGCAACGGCGGCGCGGGCGGTGCCGGCGCGAGCCTGATCGGTGACGGTGGTACCGGCGGTAACGCCGGTGATGGCGGCCAGGGCGGCAACGGCGGTACCGGCGGTGTCGGCGGTGTCGGCGGCGCCGGCTTGAACCAAGCCACCGACGCCACGGCACCCGTCAACGGCGGTGCCGGCGCCGACGGTGGCAACGGCGGCGATGGCGGCGCGGTCGGTGACGGCGGTGCCGCCGGTACCGTCGGCGCCGGCGGTTCGGCGGGCGCGCTGCTCGGGGACAAGGGCGCTGACGGGACGGCCGGGACGGCCGGGGCCGCGGGGGCGCACATCGGTAACGGCGGTGACGGCGGCGCCGGCGGCGTCGGCGGCAACGCGGCCACCAACTCCGACGGCGTCTACCTCGGCAACGGGGAGAGCCCCGCGCACCCGAGTGCCACCGGTGTCGGTGGTAGCGGCGGCAACGGCGGCACCGGCGGCACCGGTTACGCCGCCGGCAACGGCGGCGACGGCGGCGACGGCGGCCAGGGCGTCTACGGCGGCACCGGCGGCAACGGCGGTACCGGCGGCGCACCCACCAGCACCGCGGACGGCGGCAACAACACCGCCGGCGGCGGCGGCACCGGCGGTATCGGTGGCACCGGCCACGACGGAAACACCGCGCAGCCCACCGCTGAAGAGACGTCTGTAGGGACGTCTGGACAGACGTCGTATGTGACGGTCACGGCATCCACCACGATCGCTGGGCACGGTGGTTACGGCGGCGAGGGTGGTGCCGGCGGCGCCGCGACCGGCGATGAAATCGCGGGCAACGGCGGCGACGGCGGTGCCGGCGGCCAGACCGATACCACCATCGGCAGCACCGGAGGCCACGGCGGCAACGGTGGTGCCGGCGGCAGCGCCGTGGACAGCAACGGCGGCACCGGTGGTACCGGCGGCTCCGGCGGCGACGTTAACACCGGGGGCTCGGACACCGTCTACTCGGTCGGCGGCTCGGGCGGCAACGGCGGCACCGGCGGTGCCAGTGACAGCGGCGACGGCGGTGCCGGCGGCGACGGCGGCGTCAGCGGCCAGGGCAC
>NZ_JBYCKY010000918.1:0-2079 GCF_057473605.1 Mycobacterium sp. TH-M82
TTGGCCGAGAAGTCCATCCAGTGGGCGGTCTGGCCGGTGTCGGTCGGTCCGTCGAACGATGTCGAGCAGAACCGAACGTGGTCCGGCAGGTACTCGCTGGGGTAGCGGTCCACCCACGGAGTCTGGTCACGCATCGACAGCCAGAAGGTGTCCAACCGCCACATCAGCGGGGTCAGGATGTCGTAGCCGCCGTCGGCGAAGACGAACCTCAGTGCAGGGTGCCGACCGAAGACGCCCTCGACGATCAGCGTGGCGAGGTGCACGAAGTAGTTCAGCGGCATGAACGCCGCGTACCCGGGATAGGTGTGCGCGTGCCCGGCGAAGGTGGGCGCATAGTCGACCCCGTTGCCGCCGTTGATGTGCACCGCCACCGGAAGCCCGTGCGCGGCCGCGGCCTCCCAGATCGGCTCGAACACCGGCTTGCCGTAGGGTTCACGCGACTGCATCGGCACCCCGATCTGGACCATCTTCGGGTGGTCGGCCAATCGCTCGATCTCGGCAACCGCACCCTTCGGGTCCTCCGGGTTGACCCGGATGGTGCCGCGGAACCGGCCGGTGGCGTCGCGCGTCAGCCACCGGTCCAACAACCAGTCGTTGACCGCGGCGCAGATCCGGCTGTTGAGCAGGTAGTCGGCGATGTTGCCTCGCGTCAGCGGGTTCAAGATCGCATAATGCACACCCCAGTCGTCAAACAGGTGCCGGCCGACGGTCTCAGGGTCAGATCCAGGGTAGTGCTCGCCGTAGAGATCTTGGCGGTAGTCACCGCCGGGCGCCTGGTACCACTGCTGCTCCACGTCCGGGATGGCCCGCACTTTGTGCGCGGCCGACAGATAGTGCCGGATCTCGGCGTTGTAGCGGAAATTCGGTTGGACGCCGGCGTCGATAACCAGGTTGTGAGGGGCTGTGTCGCTCATGCTGTCAGGTAGACCTCTCCGCCGGTGACGTCGACTTCGTAGGTGCGGACACGCCGTTGCGGGTCGGCGACGTTCTGGCCGGTCGTGATGTCGAATTCCCATTGGTGCCAAGGGCAGCGTACAACCTGGCCGTCACGGACCAGGCGCACGCCATCCGGCTCGGCCGGGTCGTATTCGGTGGTGCCGTCGACCGTGCCCAGGCACAACGGCGCCCCCTGATGGGAGCAGTAGTTGACGATCGCGTGCACCGAACCGTGCACGTTGTAGACGCCGACGCCGAACTTGCCCGCCTCCACCAGTTTCATCGCGCCAGGCGGCAACTCGTCGAGCATGCAGACGAATTGACGTGTCGGCATCGCCTTGATCACCGCCTCCCGTACCGCCGCCCAGTTCGATGATCCCGCTCCGGGGTTGACGCGACAACTACCGTTGGCCTTAATTGCTATTTATACTATAATAGCGATGTTCCCCCGCAGACAAGTCTGCTGCAGAGAGAGGCACGCCGGTGACAATCAGCACCGATCCGCACGGCCAATCCATCACGCTGGACCACACCGGCGCGACCAGCCCCTACCCGTTCTTCAAACAGATGAGGCACACCGAGCCGGTCTGGCGCGGCAGCGTGATGCAACACCACGAGCAGGCGCCTCCCGAACTGATGGCCGACGACGAGTGGACCCTGTTCCGCTACGACGATGTGTTCCAGGCGTTCCGCAACGACGACGGGGCGTTCAGCACGGAAAACTACGACAAGACCATCGGGCTGGTGATCGGCCACACCATCCTGGCGATGAGCGGCAAGGAGCATCACAACCACCGCAGCCTGGTGGCAAAAGCGTTCCGCGGCGCCGCGCTGCGGCGCTGGGAACCGACCATCATCCGACCGGTCTGCGAACAGCTGGTTGACGAATTCAAAAACAACGGCGCCGCCGACCTGGTCAGGAAGGTGACGTTCGAATTTCCGACCCGGATCACCGCCATACTGCTCGGGCTGCCGATGGAAGACCTGGACATGTTCCGCCGACTGTCGCTCGACCTGATCTCGATCGCGGTCGACATCGAGGCGGGACTCAGAGCGTCGGTCGCGTTGCAAGCCTACTTCCTCAACCAGGTCGAACAGCGCCGCCGCACAATGACCAACGACATCATCGGTGACCTGGTCAGC
>NZ_JBYCKY010000919.1:0-8359 GCF_057473605.1 Mycobacterium sp. TH-M82
GTCGGGGTCAATGACGTCAGCGCCGCCCAGTGTCACCATGAATCGGCGGTTGGCGTCATCGATGTGCATCAGCCGGCTGATGTCGTAGGTGACCAGAACCGCGCGGCGGTTCGGTGTGATCAGGTAGTTCCATGACGCCCGTGCTCGGCGATGTCGCGGGAGCACCGATTCGTCCGTGTGCAGCTGAGCGTGGTTGGTCGAGTAGGGAATCGCGCCGAGCACGGCCCGTTGGTCATGCGAGGGATTGTCGAGTAGGCGCAGCGCCTGGTCGGGGTGGACGGCAACGACGGCTGCGTCGAAAAGCCGCGGGGCAGCGTCGCCGGCGCGCACCAGCACCCCGTCGGGGAGCCGACGCAACGAGTGCACGGGGGTGCCTACCACAACCTGGTCGAGCCGTTCAACGATGGCGTTCACGTAGGTCACCGACCCGCCTTTCACGGTGCGCCACGTCGGTGATCCGAACACCGACAGCATCCCGTGGTGGTGGAGAAACACAAACAGATACCGGGCCGGGTAGCGCAGCGCGTCGGTGGCCCCACACGACCACACCGCCGCCACCAGCGGCGTGATGAAGTGCTCGACAAAATACGCGGAAAAGCGTTGGCGGATCAAAAATGTGGCCAACGTTTCCAGATCGTCGGCCGCCGCGTCTCGCAACACACCAGTCGCGGCGCGGTGGAAGCGGGCGATCTCGGCCAGCATCACCAGATAGCGAGGCCGCAACGACCCCCAGGAGGTAAACAAGCCACCGATGCCGACCGCGCCCGCATACTCAAGTCCGCTGGCGTCGGCCCGCACCGACATCGACATCTCGGCCTGCTGGGTGGCGACACCGAGTTCTGCAAACAGCCGGCATAACGTCGGGTAGGTCCGGTCGTTGTGCACCAGAAACGCGGAGTCAACCGCGACCGCAGTGCCGTCACCGCGATCGACGAGGTGGGTGTGCGCGTGGCCGCCCAGGCGCGTGTCGGCCTCGTAGAGCGTGACCCGATCCTGCGCGGACAACACGTAGGCGGCCGTCAGACCGGAAACGCCGCTGCCGATAACCGCAACGGAGCGGGGTATGTCGAACCTCTGCACATCTTGTATTCGGAGCCAGACAGGGCGCGGATCGCACCGGGCTGGCCGCAGCCGTCGAGCGGCGGGTGACGTGGAGTCAGGACACGTCAAGGCCGATTGCGCGTGCGCAGTATCGCCACAGGCGCTGACGGTCTCGGTCGCTGTCCCGGGTGAGGGGCAGGTAGTGCTCCGGGCGCGGCCGCCGATCATGCCAGAACCGGCCGGTCGGCGGCGCGGGGGTGGTCGCGGCCAGCCACACGGCGGTATCGGCGCCCTGCGCAGGTGAGCGCAGCAGTGGGCCGGTCAGCATCCGAAAGACCGGCAAGGAATCGGCCACCCCGGGTGTGTCCGCCCACCCGGGATGCATGCAATACACCGAGATTCCTCGCCCGGCCCAGCGGTCAGCGAGGATCGGGGTGAGCGCCACCTGCATCCGCTTGGTCCGCGCATAAGCAGTGGCGCCGCGGTAGAGCCCACTGCGGTATTCGGGATCCTCGACCGCCAGGGCTTGGGTGTACATCCCGCCCGAGGACATCAAGACCACCCGTGGGTCGCAGGAGTTGGCCAAGCTGGGGGCGAGCAGCTCGGTCAGCAACACCGGACCCAGCACATGGGTGGCCAGCGTCAGCTCGTGCCCGTCGTCGGTCTCGGTGCGGGTGGCCGGCAGCACCCCGGCGTTGTGAACGACAACGTCCAGCGCTGACAGCCGGCTGGCCAGGTCGGCGGCGAATTCGCGCACTGCACCCAGGTTGGCGACGTCGCAGACCTCCACCGTCAGGTCGGCGTCCGGGTGGGCCGCGGCGAGCTTATCGCGTGCCTGCTCACCACGTTCGCGATTGCGGACGGTCATCAGCACACGCGCTCCCAGCCCAGCCAGGCCGGCGGCGATCGCCATGCCGATCCCGCTGTTGGCGCCGGTGACCATCGCGCTACGCCCGCGTAGCGCCCCCGGCGCAGGGTCACCTGCCCAGTCCGATCGCCGCAGCCGGTAACCGACGCGGCTGTAGCCGGGGATGACCGCCCGGTCCAGAAATGTGTCCAGCAGCGACCTGCCGGGGTTGCGCGCACTCACGCCAACCACTGTGCCTGATCGCGGGCCGATGGTTTCCCCGGTAGCGTCGGAAGATGGGTTTGGTCTATTCCAGCGTCGTCGACGCCCCACGTGATGAGATCTTCGCCTGGTACGGCCGGCCGGGAGCGTTCCTGCGACTGTCGCCGCCATGGCAGCCGATACGAGTCGTCGCGGAGGCCCGTTCGCTGCAGGATGGCCGTGCCATGCTCGCGCTGCCGGGCGGGCTTCGCTGGGTCGCTGCGCACCGGGCGGACTCCTACGATCCGCCGCGGCGCTTCGTCGACGAGATCAGCAGCGACGGGCTGGCATCGCTGCCGGCGGCGTTGGCGGTCCGGTGGCGGCACACGCACGACTTCGAAGAGCTCGCCGACGGTAAGACCCGGGTGGTCGACCGGGTCGAATCCCCAATTCCCGGCCGGGTGTTGCGTCCGATGTTCGCCTACCGGCATCGCCAACTGGCCGACGACCTCGCCGCACACCAACGCGCGGTCGAGCACGGCCTCGCCCCGGCGACAGTCGCCGTCACCGGTTCTTCCGGACTCGTCGGTTCGGCCCTGACCGCGTTCCTTTCCACCGGCGGTCACCGGGTCATTCGGCTGGTGCGCCATGCTGTGACCAAATCCGATGAGCGGCAATGGAATCCTCATGATCCCGATCCGGGCCTGCTGGCAGGGGTCGACGCGGTGATTCACCTGGCCGGCACCTCGATCGCGGGTCGCTTCACCGAAGGGCATCGACGCGCGATCCGCAGCAGCCGAATCGGGCCGACCCGTCTGCTGGCCGAACTGGCCTGGCGAACCCCCGACGGGCCGAGGGTGCTGATCTGCGCCTCGGCTGTCGGATACTACGGCTACGACCGCGGCGACCAGATCTTGACCGAGGACAGCGAGCGCGGGGAGGGGTTTCTCGCCGACGCCGTCGCCGACTGGGAGGACGCGCTCACACCGGCAGAACAGGCCGGCATCCGGGTGGTGCGTATCCGCACCGGGATCGTGCAATCTCCACACGGCGGGACGCTGCGCCTGCTGCGTCCGCTGTTCGCCGCCGGGCTCGGCGGCCGGGTCGGCGACGGCCAGCAGTGGCTGCCCTGGATCGGGATCGACGACCTGGTCGACATCTACCACCGCGGCCTGTGGGACACCGGCTTGTCCGGTCCGGTCAACGCCGTTGCCCCCGAGCCGGTCCGAAACGTCGACTACACCCGCACCCTGGGTCACGTTCTGAACCGGCCCACACTGTTGCCGGTGCCAGCGCTCGGCCCCCGCATGCTGTTGGGCGATCAGGGCTCCCGCGAACTGGCCTGCGCGAGTCAACGTGTGGTCCCCACCCGCCTGCACGGTGCCGATCACCGGTTCCGCCATCCCAATCTCGAGCAGGCCTTGCGTCACCTGCTCGGCCGTACTGCTGCCCCGTAGTGGGTCATGCGACGCCAATCAGCTTGTTCGCTGGTTGGTTTCGGGCTATCCCGCTAAATCCAACGAACCCAGTCCTGAGCTGAACCATGTCGGATCCAACCCGAGTTCGGCGGCAATCGCTGTCACAGCCGCCGGTGTGTTAATTGCCGGGTAGGTGGTGGCAAACTCCGACTCCGGTAGAAGTCCCAGAGCAACCAGTGCGTCTTTGACGCCTTGATAGGCGCCGGTGACCAGCTGTTCGACGATGGTTATCAGATTGAAATCCGGAGGAGGCACGCTCGGGTATTCGGGCAGATGCACGCCGAGGCTGTCAAGTAACGGTTTAGCTAGCTGTTCAAGATCGGCGATCAGGTTGAAGCCGGGAAACAGTTGCGCCGGGGTCGGCACGTCGGCATAGCCGTTTGGGTTGTAGCCCAGGTTGACAAGGACGGTGAGATCCGGTTGCAGCAGGTCGGCCAGCGGCGTTCCGACGACGGGAATTGCACGCAGCGGTTCCAGCAGCGGCAAGTCCGGGGTTGGAATCATGAAGTAGTGGGTGACCCCGTCGTAGCCGGGCGACGTTGCCAGTGGCACCGCGCTGTGAATCTGTTCAGCCGTCAGATTCACATACTGGGTGTGCACGTATTGTGCACCAAGAACGGCGTTCAGATCCGCTAAGAGGTTGCCGGTGTACTGGGGAAAGTCGGCGGCACCGTCATACTGGCCAGTGTAGATATCGGTCGGATAGACCGTGTCCGGTGGCGTCGGTCCGTAGAACGGGATACCCAGGACTGGAATGTTCGTGGTGAAGCGCGTGAAGAGGCCGCCGTCAGGATTGTCCAGGTCGCCGATGAGCATGAAGGACAGCTCATCTGGGCTCGGCCGTTCGTCCAGAGGCAGGGCGTCAAGTGCGTTCATCTCCAGCGTGGCGATCACCGCGCTCTGCGAGTAGCCGAAGACCAGGGTGTCGGCGTCCGCAGGCCGTCCCAGAATCGCGTCGTTGAGGATCAACTGGCCCTGCGCTACCGACTGATCCAGGGTCAGACCGCTGATACCCGGAATGTTGACGCCCTCGGGTGTGTACAACCCGAACGGCGTGTAACCCGCGAAAAGGGAGTTGGACTGAATGTATGCATCGTTGATGGCCGTCACGTAACTGGGCGCAGGTTGTGGGTTCAAGGTGCCGCCCATGATGAACGCGGTGCCATCGGTTGAGGGGTCACCCTGGGCGGACGCCGCGTCCATCACCGACATCAACGCCAACAGGCTGGTACCGACATTCGCTAACAGCGCCATACCGATCCAACGGTACCGATCACTTACCATAGTAAACTCCGGGAATGCTTGTTTCATAATGACTTTCGTCGTTACCGTTGTTCATGACGAGACGAGGCTTCGGTTACCGTCACACGTCTTTCCGAGCTCTTGCTCACCACCTAATGCCGCTCCTGCGAACAACTTCGAAGCTCGCGTCATGTGCGGTTCAGCATAGAAATGTGCCCTGACAGCACGGTGGCGAAGCCGCACCAAAGCGGATACAGCAGCAGCGGCACCGCGCGCGCCCCCCGCGCGTCGATCGCCCGACGAGCCAAATCGGCACTGCTGGCCGTCAGCACGGCGCTGAGGACCGTCGCCGAGGCGAAACGGCGCCGGTTGAAGAAGACCCACGACCAGCTGGCGTTGAGGGCGAGATTGACGGCGAGCGCGACCTGGTAAGCCCGACGTCGACCGTCGAAACCGGTGTCCCTCAACCGGTCGATCGTGGACGCCGAAACGACCGCGACGTCGGCGTACAGCGCCGACCAAATCACCGGAAACACTTGTCGGGGCGGTTGATAGCCCGGCTTTCGCAGCTGTTCATACCAGTTCTGTTGGATAGCCGGAGCGGTCGCTAGACCGCCGATTGTGGACGTGGCAGCGACCGCAGCGATGGTGGCGAGCAACGTAGAACGACGCATGTTGGTCCTTCGCATCAGGGGTGTGATTTGACAGGTACGGCGATCTCGTTGCGACGAAACATCGGGACGGTCCACGGCGGATCGTAGAACCACGCGGAGGATGTGCCGACAGGCTCAAAACCCATTTCGTGTAGGGCTCGCATCAGCTCGGCCGTCTGCGACGCGACCGTGCGGTGACTGGTACTGCCCGAAAACCGGCGAACCGCGACGGTCTCGGCCGGGACAGTCACCAACCGTACGGCAGGGTCATTCGGCTCGGGCAGTGACTCCATTGTCTTCTCGGCAGGCATGAAGAAGCGGATCACCCATCCGCCACCGGCGTTGACTTCTTGTGATGCCAGGGCCGTCGTCGCGATCTTCTCACCGTGCTGGCCTCCTGGCTGTTGGGCGACGGGTGCAGTCATGGCGATCTTGGTGTCCGAACGGTTGCCGCCGAAGATGTAACCGGCAAGGCGCCTGAAACCGGCGCTGCGGGCCGCCTCCTCATCGGCTATGACGGTTGTCTCCGCAGCGATCCGCGGACCGTAGCGCCGAATCTCCACGTCGCCAGTGAGCTGCTCGACGCTGTGTGCAGGCTCTTCGGTGCCGTGGCGCACGCCCACGACCGAGCCACCGGCTTCGAGCAGCCCTTTCGCCACCTTGGCGATTGTTCCCAGCATGACTGTCTCCTTATCCAGCGGTTTCTGAGGGCATATACCTGTCTCGGCGCCGGCGCATCGTCCTGATATACGCAAGCAGTTTACCGGGCTTCCGACACTTTGTTCAGTTGATCAATTTTTAACTGCGTGAAATGCTCGGGGTCATGTGCTGGGAGCGCGTGTCTGCCTCGGTGACTGGACGTCGTTCGTGGCTGGTGGCGCTGGCCATCCTCATGGTCTCGGGTGCGTTGATGGCTCTGAGCGGCGACAACAGCGCCGCCACGCAGTCGCCGATTTCCGTGCCCGGCTCGTCGGAGTCCGCCGCGGCCACGGCCGCTCTGCGCCAGTTTCCTGGCGGCAACCGGGTGTCGGCGATCCTGGTCATCACCCGCAGCGACGGGTCACCACTGACACCTGCCGATCTGGGTGCCGCCGAGCAGGCCCGCGAGCGCATGCAGCGGGTTGCGCAGACACTGCCCGGCGCACCGGCACCGGTGCTGGCGTCCGGAGACGGCCAAGCGGTAATCGCCACGGTGTCGTTGACGGCAAAGCTGTCCGGGTTCGAGCTCAGCAACGCCGTCACGGCGCTGCGGGCAGCCGCCGTCGACGGGCTGCCCTCGGAGTTGACCGCGCACGTCACCGGCGGGCCGGCCTTCGGCGCCGATATCGCCAACGCGTTCACCGGCGCGAACATCACCCTGCTGGTGGTGACCGCCCTGGTGGTCGCAGTTCTGCTCATCGTCACCTATCGCTCACCGGTGTTGTGGCTGGTTCCGCTCACCGTGATCGGGTTCGCCGACCGGGTCGCCACCGTGGTGGGCGCCGATGTCGCCAAGATCACCGGTGTCACCTTCGACGGCGCCACCTCCGGCATCACCAGCGTGCTGGTCTTCGGTGCCGGCACCAACTACGCCTTGCTGCTGATCTCGGGCTACCGCGAAGAACTGCGCAACGACCTGGGCCGTCGCGCCGCGTTGCGCCGGGCGGTTCGCGCCGCCGGCCCAGCCATCCTGGCCAGCAACGCCACCGTCGTGCTCGCCTTGCTGACGCTGATCGCCGCAGTGACTCCAAGCACTCGAAGCCTGGGTATCTGCGCGGCCTGCGGACTCGCCGTGGCCGCTTTATTCGTGTTGTTGGCCTTGCCCCCACTGCTGGCGCTGTGCGGGCGAAACGTGTTCTGGCCGTTCATTCCCCGCGCCGGTGACCCACCGACGTCGGCGACCGGGGTCTGGCACCGGGTCGCCGATGCGGTCGGCCGCCGGCCCGGCCCGGTCTGCGCGCTGGCTGTCACCATGTTGGCCGCGTCGGCCACCGGGTTGTTCACCACCCACATCGGCCTGTCGCAGACCGAACAGTTCCGCGTCGACGCCGACTCGGTCACCGGGTTCGACATGCTGGCCGCGCACTTCCCCGGCGGAGCATCCGACCCGACCGTCGTGATCGCCGCCACCGCCCGAGCGCCACAGGTCCAACAGGCCATCACCGCGGTCCCCGGCGTTGTCTCGGCGGCTGCTACGGGTCAGTCGACCTCCGGGCTGACTAGGTTCTCGGTGGTGATCGACGCCGCCCCGTCGACCACCGAAGCATTCAAGACCATCGATGCTCTCCGGGATTCGGTCAGATCGGTGGATCCGAGGGCACTGGTCGGAGGTGCGGATGCGCAAGCACTCGATACCCGTGATGCCGCCGCCCGTGACCGCCTGGTGCTGATCCCGGCGATTCTGCTGGTCGTGCTGGCGGTGCTCGGCGTGCTGTTGCGCGCGGTGATCGCGCCACCGGTGCTGGTCGGCGCCACCGTGCTCAGCGCACTGGGCGCGCTGGGCCTGGGCGGCTGGGCCAGCATCCATGTGTTCGGCTTTCCCGCGTTGGACAACAGCACACCGTTGTTCGCGTTCCTGTTTTTGGTCGCCCTCGGCGTCGACTACACCATCTTCCTGGTGACACGCGCCCGCGAAGAGACCCGTGAACACGGCACCCGAGACGGCATGGTGCGCGCGGTCTCGGCCACCGGCGGCGTCATCACCAGCGCCGGAGTGGTGTTGGCCGCGGTGTTCTGCGTGCTTGGCGTGTTGCCGCTGATCGTGTTGACTCAGCTGGGCGTCATCGTCGGGCTCGGAATTCTGCTCGACACCTTCGTTGTCCGCACGCTGATCATTCCGGCGCTGTTCGCGCTGATCGGCGACCGGATCTGGTGGCCTACTTTTCCGTTACGCTCACACCTTGATAACGACGCAGCGC